>JAUVKM010000273.1 GCA_030596265.1 Candidatus Cloacimonadota bacterium | reverse complement strand
CATGGAATTGAAGTAGATAAAACTTCCGGTTCCGGTAAACTTATCGAAGCACTTTTTGAAAAATTCGTGGAGCCTAAATTGATTCAGCCCACCTTTGTAATCGATTTCCCAAAAGAAGTTTCACCTCTGGCAAAAGTTAAGCCGGGGAATCCTAACCTTACGGAACGTTTTGAACTTTTCATTAATGGAAACGAGTATGGAAATGCTTTTACCGAGTTGAATGATCCGATAGATCAACGGGAGAGATTGGAAGCGCAAAGTAAATTGCGAGAGATGGGAGATACGGAAGCTAATGTAGTTGATGAAGATTTCCTGGAAGCTTTGGAATATGGAATGCCTCCTACAGGCGGGTTGGGGATTGGAATAGATAGATTAATAATGCTGTTCACAAATAATACTTCCATAAAAGAAGTTATCTTCTTTCCACAGATGAAGCCGGAAGAATAAAAAAAATGAGGTGAAATGAAAACGCAATTTAAGCAAAAGCAATTTACCAAAATTTCCAAAGCAAAAAAAAGTATCAAGATCGATTTCATCATTATCATCGCTTTTGTATTAATCATAATATTCTTAACAGAAAGACTTAATATTTCCGACAGCTTATTTCTCACATTTTATAAAATTGATTCACTTATTCTGAATGGAATAATATCAGTTCTTATTGTCCTTTCGATAGTATTCTCGATATTTGCTATTCGGCGATGGGTTGAATTGAGCAGGAAGGTTTTGGAATTAAATATAGTTGAAACAAATTTGAATGAGTATATTGAATTTCAGAATCTGATCACAAAAATATCAACACGATTTATTAATATTAAACTTAAAAAAATGGATAAAGAGATCGATCTTGTTTTGCAGGAAATAGCAGAATTTGCCGATGTTGACAGAAGTTATATATTCTCCTTTAATGATGACAAAACTGAAATGTCTAATATTTACGAGTGGTGTAAGGAGGGGATAGAACCACAAATCGATAACTTGAAAGATCTATCGGTCGATATATTCCCATGGTGGATGAAAAAACTTAAACGTTTTGAAAATGTTTATATTCCTTTTGTAGAGATGCTGCCCATAGAAGCAGAAGCGGAAAAAGAAATACTCAGTTCTCAAGACATTAAATCTTTGATAGTTGTTCCTCTTATTTATTCAGAGGATCTCATTGGATACATGGGCTTTGATTCTGTAGAAAAAGAAACAACCTGGTCGGAAAATATTATCGCTTTATTGCATGTTGTTGGTGATGTGATCGTAAATACTTTGGAACATAAATTAATGACTGAAGAACTTCAAAGAAGCGAAGAAAGATATCGAACCATGATCGAAAATGCAAACGATATAATTTGGATGATCGATCGTAATGGAAATTTTGTTTATGCTAATTCACAAGCAGAATTGATTAGTGGGTATAATCTTAAACAATGGAAAAATAAATCATTTATTCCTCTTGTCTACCAGGATGATTTGGAAAAAGTAAATGATATCTTCCAAAAGGTTCTTTCGGGAAAGTCTCAGCATTACACTATTAGAATTTATGATAATAATAAGAAAATCATTCATCTTTCGATAAATACTGCTCCTTTATATGAGAATGGTGTAGTTGTCGGCACAGTTAATTTCGGCAGGGATATTACTTATCGTAAAATGGCAGAAAAGATCATGGAAAAAGCGAATAAAAAATTGCAAATGTTAGCAAGAACAGACTCGTTAACGAAACTTGCAACCAGGCGGAGCATACTCGAGAAGATCGAATACGAGATCAAAAGATTCGAAAGAAGCAATGAACCATTTGTGATCGTGATCGGTGACCTTGATGGTTTTAAACTGATCAATGATAAATATGGTCACGGTGCAGGGGATATGATCCTGAAATCTGTTTCAAGGGTAATGACCTCTTTAGTGAGGAAACAGGATGTTGTCTCTCGCTGGGGAGGTGATGAATTCCTGCTGTTACTACCACAAACTAAACTAGAGGGTGGAATAACTATCATCAAAAAGATCAAAGAAAAAATCAAGAATACACAGAGTACATTTTATAAGCGTAATATTTCGACTTCGATCACTTTCGGATTAAGTGTGTTTGATAAATTAATGGATATTGACCATTGTATCAAGATTGCCGATATGGATTTATATGAAAAAAAGAAGAATATAAAATAATTGTTAATAGATAAAAAGCCTGCTGATGTTTAGCAGTCTTTTTTGATGTTTCATTTATTGCAGGACGTATCATTCTGATGCGTCCGAAACATTACGGTTCAATCCGGTAACTGCCGGAATGAATCTGCGTCACCAAATTAAAATGATCATAGGTCAATTCGAGGAATTGACCTTATAGTAGGGATGGTTATCTATAATCGTCAGTATATACTAATCAACTGAATTCAGGTTCTTATCAATCACATTCCCATCATTATCAAATTTCATTTTTCTATTTCTATTTTGCGGGATAGTAGCCAGTAAATAATAAACAATGGTCCGGGTACTGCCAGTAATTCAATAAGGAGTACAAAATCCGGTTTACCGTGAATAAAGAGCATGGTTAGATGAAAACCAATTATGCTGCCTGTGGCAATAATTCCACCCAATCCTTCTTTCCACCAGGCAATTATCAATCCTGCTGTAATTCCGATAGGGAAAAAGGTAAAGGCAATTGCATTCTCGAGACTCATAGAGCCAATGCCAGAACCGGATTCAAAAAAGTGTGCTCCAACAAATAAAACAATAAATGTTACAACAATGTAACTCCAGATCCGGGCAATCCAACGAAGGATAAGTAAAGTCAGATTTTTATGAACAACAATTTTTTTTTCTTCTTCCATTTGTCCTCCATATAGCATATAATAACTTCATCAATTTTGTAATATCAATATTTTACGCAAGTTATTTTTTGGATTGAATGAGCTACTATGTCAATAATCTCCTTGCCAATTTTATCAAGCTCAATTTTGTTAAACCAAAATAATTCATGGAGATCGTATGTTCCATATAATAATAGCCTTACGATATCTTAAAGGAAGAAAGAAGTTCTTTTTCACTTTTTCTAATATGCTATCTCTTTTAGGTATCATTATTGGAGTGTTTTCGTTATTGGTTGTATCTTCAGTAATGAACGGGTTTGATTCTGATATGCGTGACAGG
>JAUVKM010000099.1 GCA_030596265.1 Candidatus Cloacimonadota bacterium | reverse complement strand
TATTTTGTTAATTTAATATAAAATAAAAAGATATATTCATTCTAAAGACAAAAAAATCTGGACAAAGTAACTTATGAAATCTTTTTGACACTGAAAAAAATCAACAGGAGACAGTATGGTAACGAAAGAAGAAAAAGTCGTAGAACCTAAAAAGGTTAAGAACACTTCCGAGGAGAAGATTGATCCAAAACCAACCCAAAATGAGGAAATTACAACTGAAAAACCAGAAGAAACAAAGGAAGAACCTCAAATTGAAACAAAAGAAGAAATTAAAGAAGAAACAGAAGATGTTGTAGAAGATGATCAGCCAGAAGAAACAGCTGGCGAAAATTTTGAACAGATGTTAGAAGATTCACTTGTTAATATCAAACAGCTTGAAATTGGCGATAAGGTATCCGGAGAGATCATTAATATTACAGATTCTTATATATTTGTAACACTTGGTGGCAAAAGGGATGTTTATGCCGAAAAACTGGATTATGTAGATAAATCCGGTGAGTTATCTGTTAAAGTGGGTGATACCCTAGAAGGTTATATTGTAAAAGATACTGAAACAGAAACACTTATTGCTAAAAGTCTTGTATCAGTAAACTTGAACATTCTTCACGATGCATTTGAAGAGAAAATTCCGGTAAGTGGTCAAGTTCAATCTATGACTAAAGGTGGATATATAATAGATATTTCAGGTATCAAGGCTTTCTGCCCAATCTCTCATATTGATGACAAAATTGTAATTGAGCCAAAGAAATTCATGAATGAAACTTATGATTTCAGGATTATAGATTTTAAAGATAAAGGGCGTAATATTGTTGTTTCCAGAAAGAAAATTCTGGATGTAGAAAAGAGAAGATTGCGTAAAGAGATGTTAAAAAAACTTGAAATCGATACTGTTGTAGATGGTGTAGTTACAAGGCTCACAAATTTTGGAGCATTTATTGATATTGGTGGAGTTGACGGTCTTTTACATATTTCACAATTTTCATGGGGTCATATAGACTCCCCATCTGAAATATTAAATATTGGAGATGAGATCAAAGCTAAAGTTATCAAGATCAAAGGCGACAAAATATCATTAAGTATGAAAGCACTTCAAGAGAATCCTGTTGATGCAGTACTTCGCGAATTAACTGAAGGGCAAATTTTAACCTGTAAAGTTGTACGTAATCTTTCTTTTGGTTCATTTGTTGAGATTAAACCGGGAGTAGAGGGATTAATTCCAATTTCAGAATTATCTCGAGGAAGACGCATAAATAATCCTTCGGAAGTAGTTAATGAAGGTGATATTATAGAAGCTCAAATATTAAGGATCAATCTTGAAGATAAAAAAGTATCCTTATCATTAAAAGCTCTTCAACCAGATCCATGGGATGTTATTGGTGAGACAATCAATGAGGGTGATATTGTTTCTGGCGTGATCGAGAATGTTGTAAATTTTGGAGCTTTTATTAAGATCAGTGATGGACTTACAGGTCTGTTGCCTGCATCTAAAATAAAAATTGCAAAAGTTGATCTGGATAGTAAGAATGTTGGTGAAGAATTTAAAGTTCGCATTGTGAAGATAGATAAAGATGCAAAAAGAATTTCTCTTGAACCAACTAATATGCCTGAATCTTTTAATGATGATAAAGATGGTTGGCATAAATATAAGAAAGAACAAAAACAAAATAATCATATCGACGAAGATAATCCGTTTGCAAGTCTGTAATCAAAAAATAAGAATATAAAAAAAGCCTGCTGAATTTACAGCAGGCTTTTTTTTATTCATCCTTCATTTTATCGTTAATTGATTCAACGCCTTTTTTGAAACCAATGTAACTTATAGCCGAAACTATCCCGGCTAAAATAAGATGCAGAACAACTTTTGTGGTTTTTTTCATAATTAACCTACTTAATATTAATTGTTATAAGATTGATTGGTTTTCCATAATTATATAAGTAATTTCTTTATGCGATCTTTTTCATTTCTGTCCATTTCAGAAAAATATTGCTCTATATTTACATCTAATTTTTCATCAATCTCTTTCAAAGTTATTTCTGAAATGCTCTTCGGTACAAATTCAACATTATTCAGTTCTAAGAATTTATTCATATTGTCATTTTGCTTTACATCGATGATAAGCATACTTGCTTTTTCATTGCTAAGAAAATAATCCTTGATAAACTTATTAATAACAGTGTCTCCAAAACTATATCCAATGATAATTAATTTTCTTGAATTCAATAAATTTTCTTCGAAGTGTTCAAAAATTGTTTTATAATGCCGAAGATTGTATTTTTTTGTCTTTTCAATAGAACCAGATAAAAAATCAGGATAATGATTAAAGCTATTTTCAATATATTTAAACAGATTTTTTTCTTCAACTTCTTTATAAAAAGAGTTAGTTGAAACTCCCTTTTGAATCTTGATTGAATCATCATCAAAAACATAACTATCAACACTACCATGTAACTTATAGAATCTAATTTTATTTGGGTAAAAGTCATCGAAATATTTTAATCTAATTTTATATTTATACTCCATTCTATCAATATAACAATCACCATAGTACGGAGAACCATTTTCAATATATCCATCACAAAAATCGAAAGAAAATGCTTCAGTATGCGATAATATCTCAATCAGCAAATCATGATTTAGAGAATGAATATTAACCAAGCCTTCATTTTTGAAATAATTTATCATCTTTAGAAAAGTAATATAATTTGGGAAACAATTATTGTCATAACTGACATATTTTGGCCATTTAACACCTAATGCTTCATGCAGTAATTGATTAAACGCAATATTAAAATATGCTAATAAATTACTTGATGAATGACTATCCTCTTCTAATTCGTTTTCTAATAAAAATTTTAAGAAAAATTTAGTAAAGCTTTCTGACTTGCTATAACCATTTAATAATGACTGATAATAATCGTAAAAATCCTCATAATCGAATACATTAAATTCATCATAATAAAACTTTAGAAATTGTTGAATAAACTTTTTGTAAATCTCATTTGACCATGGATTCGGATCATCATCCCCTTTTAAGAAGCCGGCTGTTAGTGAAGTATCAAAATAAATCTCATCTTCTTTAATTTTTACGAGTTTTTTGTTTAATTCATCTCTTGTAGGATATTTTTCTGGTACAGAAAATCCAGCACCAAGTATGAAAGATATTTGTTCCATAATTACCTCGAAACATTTATTATTCGATAAATATAATTATTAGAAAATAAGTATTAAATGAGAATGGAGCTTGGTTAAACTCCATTCTCTATATCAATTACTTTTATTCAATCCTGAATTCAAAAACCTGTTGTGAACCTTTGTCGTTATAATCGTCATGGATCAGGAGATAATACTCGGTTCCGGGTATGACATCAACTTCAGCAGGAAGTTTCTTCCAACTACTTGCCACATCGAGTTTATCATTTTCATTTAATGTATAAAGCCTGATTTCCGGTACAATTCCTGTATAATCTTTTGCCATGAATTTGATTTTATTTCCGGCTTCTATTTTTAATTTATAGTAGTCATTATCTCCCTGTGGGAAAATGGCGAGTTTTAGTGTATCTCCACGAGAGACGGATTTTGCCAATTTGAAATCATTGTTTGGTTCATTGATATCTATTTCATCCAAAAAATCTATTAAGAAACTGAATGGAGTTTCAGAAGATCTGTCATTATAGTCATCAATGAGTGGAATGTAATATTCTCCCGGTTCTGTAACGGCACAGGCGTCTGGTAGTTTATGCCAGCCTCTTATCTTTTGTATTTTAGGTTTTGCCCATTCGTCATAAGTTGCATAGTAAATCTCCGGGATAATTCCTTCAGGAACATCTTTAGATTTAACAAGAATGTAACCTTGTTTTGTTACATTAACTTTATACCAGTCGTTATCTCCAGTTGGGAAAATTACTGGCTTAACAGTAGTTCCAAATTCAATAGTAGTAGCTACCTCGGGACTGTTGTTAGGCTCACCAGCATCATATTCCGGAATAAAATCTACTTTTATCTGGATGGGCTCCTTAGATTCTCTGTCATTGTAATCATCAAGGATGGCAAAATAGTAAGTTCCTGCTTCTGGAATGAATAAGGCATCAGGTAGTTTATTCCACTTTTTAAGCCATTTTACTTTGCTACCTTCCCATTCCTGGAATAATGCATAACCTACTTCCAGTGTTAAACCTTCTGGGATCTGGCTTGCCTGAACTTTCAGATATCCCTGTTCGGTAAGATCGACCTTGAACCAGTCGATATCTTTCAATGGTGTAATCTTGATCGAGAATGGTTTTCCTAGTGTAATTTCATTTGCCTGATCGATAGAATTGTTTGGTTCCTTCTCTTTGCTTGCACCACCACCTCCACAACCACTAGTGAAGATCGCTGCTGTTAGAATAAAAATTAAAAAAAATAGAATTGATCTGTTTTGTCTGAGCATGTTTCCCCCTCTCTTTATTTCTTAAACATTTTCAATAAGCAATTACGAAATAAGAAAATAATAAAGTAAGTGTCAAGTGGTTTAGTTTATATTAATTGAGATGAATTATTTAAATCAAAATGGGCGATTTGTGAATCGCCCCACAAATTATTTTAAGTTTGCCTTTGTTCGTTTTGTCTATCCCGCCGTAGTTTGAAAAGTATCGTTTTGCTTTGCAAAGCCGATTCATAGAAGGCGGATTCGCTACTAAAACTTACAACTCAAATTTCACATTCAATTGACGTACTGCAAGTGTATCATCCACGCGTCTAACCGGCGTATTCAGCGGAGCATCCTTTAGTAATTCCGGATTTTCTTCACACTCTTTTGCAATTTCTATCATGGCACCTATGAAGTCATCCAAAGTCTCCATACTTTCAGTTTCAGTAGGCTCTATCATCATAGCTTCTGGCACGATAAGCGGAAAATAGATAGTGGGAGCATGATAACCTTTATCTAAAATACGTTTGGCAATATCCAGTGTATTGATACCAAACTTCTCCTTCTGCCAAACTCCACTTGCTACAAATTCATGCATGCAGTATTGATCTTTAAAAGGAATATCGTAATATTTTTCAAGTTTCTTCTGAATATAATTTGCATTGATAACCGCATTCTCAGATACTCGTCTTAATCCCTTTGCACCTAACATTTTAATATAGATGTATGCTCGAAGATTTACTGCAAAATTACCAAAGAAAGAGTGTACTTTACCTATGGAAGTATTTGCATGAGTGTAATCTAATAAATATTTATCATCTTTTTTACTAATCATAGGAGCCGGTAGGAATTTTGCCAGATCTGCTCGTACTCCAATCGGTCCAGAGCCAGGACCGCCACCACCATGTGGAGTTGCAAAAGTTTTATGAAGGTTGTAATGCATAATGTCAAAACCTATTTCACCTGGTTTAACAATTCCCATAATAGCATTGAAGTTAGCACCATCCATATACATTAGTCCATCTACACCATGTATTATTTTAGCGATCTCTTCAACCTGAGTTTCAAATAAACCAAGTGTGTTGGGATTCGTGAGCATAAAGCCAGCAGTGTTTTCATCAACGTGAGATCTTAGATCATCTATATCAACTAGACCTTTATCATTAGATTTGATTTCAACGACTTCAAAACCGGCAAGAATTACACTTGCAGGATTAGTACCATGAGCTGAGTCAGGCAAGATGATCTTGTTTTTCTTAGAATTTCCATTAAACTTATGATATGCTTTCATAATTAAAAGTCCGGTAAATTCACCATGAGCACCGGCAACCGGTTGTAGTGTAACTTTTGAAAATCCGGAGATCTCTGCTAGATCGTTTTGCAATTCATGCATGATTTCCAAAGCACCCTGAGTTGTTTCTTCACCCTGGAAGGGGTGCAAGTTATTGAAAGCGTCATTCCGAGCTAGCGTTTCATTTATCTTAGGATTGTATTTCATAGTACAAGAACCCAAAGGATAAAAACCTTTTTCGATGCAGTGATTCATTTGAGACAACTCTAGAAAATGGCGCATCACATCAAGTTCACTAACTTCAGGAAGTCTTGTCTCTTCCTTTCTGCCAAATTCATTAGGAATACAATTTTCCAATTTAATATCTACATCATTAGCAGGAAGAGTATAGCCTTTACGTCCAGGACTGTGTTTTTCAAAAATTGTGCTAGCCATTGGTAACCTCCTGTAGAGATTTTACTAATTCATCTAAATCGCATTTTCTCTTCTTTTCTGTAACTGCTATTAGTAGCATTTTCTCATGTCCAAATGCCTTCAAATCGATTCCCGGGAAAATATTTTTAGTTTGTAGTTTCATAATAATATCTTTAGCAGGAATAGGTGTTTTTATTGCAAATTCTTTGAAGAATGGAGCTGTAAAAGCCATTTCAAATTTATCCAGTTCAGTAATCTTCTCAGCCAGATAATGAGCTTTGGTGGTGCTTTGCACAGCTACTTCTTTTAAACCTTCTTTTCCCATCAGAGTCATATAAACAGTAGCTGCCAAATTGCATAGAGCTTGGTTTGAACAAATATTAGAAGTTGCTTTAGCACGACGAATATGCTGCTCACGTGCTTGCAATGTGAGAGCATAACTTCGTTTACCATCTACATCCAAAGTGGCACCAACAATACGACCAGGTATGTTTCTGCTCAGCTTCAAATTAGTTGCCAGAAATCCAAATAGTGGACCTCCAAAATTTTGAGCATTACCAAGAGCCTGTCCTTCACCCACAACAATATCTGCTTTATATTCGGAAGGAGCATTCATCACTGCAAGTGAGATAGGGTCAACTGCTACAATATAAAGTGCTTTTTTAGCAGCATGAGTGATCTTTTCTACTGCAAAAGTGTTTTCGATGTTTCCAAAAAAGTTAGGGGTTTGAAGCAGAACGCAACCCGTTTCGTCATCTACAGCTTTCTTTAATATATCTAGATCTACTAATCCATCTTTTGAAGGAATTATAACAAGTTCTATCTCCACGCCAACGGTGTAAGTTTTAATAACTTCCAAATACAATGGATTAATTGTTCCGGTAAGTATTGCTTTGAATTTTTTAGTTTTTCGTGCTGCCATTAAAATTGCTTCAGCAGCAGCAGATGCTCCATCATACATTCCGGCATTGGAAATTTCCATTCCGGTAAGATCGCAGATCATGGTTTGATATTCATAAATATACTGTAGAGTTCCCTGGCTAACTTCAGCTTGGTATGGCGTATAAGCACTGTGAAATTCAGGTTTCAAAATTACATGATCGACAGCAGCA
>JAUVKM010000289.1 GCA_030596265.1 Candidatus Cloacimonadota bacterium | reverse complement strand
ATGATGATTACGCACATCATCCTACCGAAATTGAAGCAACCCTCAAAGGTGTGAGAGACAGTATTTCAAACCGGATTGTGGTTGCATTCCAACCTCACCTTTATTCACGTACACAAGATTTTTATGAGGATTTCGGACGTTCATTCTTTCAATCTGATGTACTTCTGATCACACCCATCTTCCCAGCGAGAGAAAAGCCGATCCCGGGAGTTACCGGTAAATTAATTTCCGATGCAGCAATTCAATCGGGGCATAAAAATGTTCATTATGTTCAGTCGAATGATGAAATTATAAATAAAATCAAAGAAGTTATCAAAACTGGAGATATTCTCATCACAATGGGTGCAGGGAATATATACAAATTTGGTGAGAAATTCTTAAGTAAAAAGAATTAAATTGAGTAAAAATGGAAAAAATGTTTGACAGTAAAATGCTAACTTCATTTGTTATAAAGAGTTCATTAAATATATACTCCAATATGAAGATCGGTGGTGACGCCACTTATCTTTTTGCACCACAGAATGTTAGTGATCTATCTTCAATAATTAAAGAAGCAAATTCACAAAACTTGAAGATACTTCCCGTTGGTGGTGGCTCAAATATTTTATTTGGGAATGTAGGAAATAGAGTGATTATTCTGGATGCTTATCTACCTGAAATTTTTCAGGTAGATCACAAAATTGTTACCGTATCATCCAATATGAAAATCAGCTCATTTATGGATAAAGCCATGCAGCACGGATTAGGTGGAATGGAATTTATTTCCGGGATTCCAGCACATATTGGCGGAGCAATACACATGAATGCCGGAGCTTTTGAAAAATGTATCTTTGATTATCTATATTGGGTTGAGTACATTAATCTAGCGGGAGAAGTAATAAAAATTGATTGCAGAGACCTTGAATTCGGATACAGAACGTCATCAATAGAAGGTTTTATTGTGAGAGCAGCCTTTAAATTAGATAAGAAAACTAAAAAGAAGATATTAGCTGATAAAGAGGATATTATTTCCAAAAGATTTGAGAGACACCCTTACGATTATCCTAGTTTAGGCAGTACATTCAAGAATCCCAAAGGTAAATTTGCCGGACAATTGATTGAAGAATGCGCATTAAAGGGATTACAAATAGGAGAAGCACAAATCAGTAAGAAACATGCAAATTTCATTATTAATAAAGGAAGTGCTACATTCAATGATGTTAATGAATTAATTAAAATGGTTCAGGAAACAGTGAAAAAACAAAAAGGCATTGAACTGCAATTGGAGATAAAGGTAATAAATTAATGAAGAAAAAAAGGTCCGGTTCAAGTAGATATTTCTTTTTCTTTTTAGTTCTAATTGTACTCATCTATGGAGCTTACGTTGGCATAAACAGCCTGTTTACTAAGCTTGATCTTTTCAAAGTGAAATATATTAAGATAAGTGGAAATGTAAATTTAGAAACAGATTTCCTAAAAAATATCTGCAATGATTTTATTAATATGAATTTGTATTCTATCTCTAAAAAAGATGTACTAAAAAAATATGAAAACATTGTAAGGATCGAAGGTATAAAAGTTTCCAGGATATTTCCAAATAAATTAAAAATAGAAATTAGTGAAAAAAGGGGAGTGTTCTTTTTACGAACAGAGCGCGGAATTATCTTCCCTATTGATAAAAATAGAGTTGTACTTGATAATGTGAATTTTTATGAGAATGAGGTTCTGCCGATAATCGGAACTAAAATTTCTGATGCTAAGATCATTATCGGAAAAAGAATTGAGAACGTTCTTATTGAAAAGATATTTTTTTTAAGAGAGAAATTTGCAAATGTAGATCCGGATTTTATTAATAGTATTTCCGAGTTCTACTTAAAAGATGAAAATCTAATTTTTGTGAATGCAAACATCGGGTATAGAATTGTTTTAGGTGAAAATGAGATCGAAGAGAAACTTAAGAGACTCATTTTTTTGGAGCAAAATCGTACTTTTGAGAAGGGTACGATAATAGACCTGAGATTCAAAGATCAGCTTGTGATCAGGTCGGAGGAGATATGAAAATTGGTCAAGTGATTACAGCAATAGATATTGGTACGACCAAAATCTGTGTTATTATCGCACAAATAAACGAAGAAAATAAATTAGAAGTTAAAGGAATTGGCACCAGTAAATCTGATGGCATGATTAACGGTATTGTTGTTGATATTATGAAGGCTTCCAAATCTATGAGCGACTCAATTAATGAAGCCGAAGAGATGGCAACTTTAAAAGCTAAGAATATCTATGTTGGAATTGCTGGAGAACATATTAAAAGTCAGAATACAATTGGTAGAATTTCCCTAACTTCCGGTACTCATCCTTGTGATATAGATCAGCAGCATGTAGAAAATGTTATCTCAAATTCTAAAAACAATGTAAAAATACAACAGGGAAATGAAAGGCTGGAAATCATTCATGCAATCCCTCAATATTTCAAGATCGATGATCAGGATGGTATAATGAATCCTGTGAATATGAGTGGATTCAACCTTTCTGCACATGTCCATATAGTAATGGCAGATATAAATGCACTTAGGAACATAAATAAATGTATTGAGATTGCCGGATACAAAGTTGAAGAAACCTATCTTGAACCAATAGCTTCTTCACATGCAGTTCTAGATGATGTGGAAAAAGAACTGGGTTCCATTATTATTGATATTGGTGGTGGAACAACTGATATTGCAATATTCTTTAAAGACAGTATAAGATTCAGTGCTGTTCTTCCAATTGGCGGTAAGAACATTACGCATGATCTTTCTGTCGGACTGCATACTTCAC
>JAUVKM010000132.1 GCA_030596265.1 Candidatus Cloacimonadota bacterium | reverse complement strand
AATAGGCAAAATACGCTTCGCTTTTTTGCCTATTGGGGCGAGCGTGTAACCCGCACGTTAGGCTCAGCGAACTTCGCCTATCATGCGTGTTTGCGTCATTAAGCGAAAGCGAGCTTTCTTTCTTCACACGCAACACACGCTTGCCCCATTAGGTGTTGTTAAGAAAATCTAAAATTGAGGATATAATTTATGAGTAATGATTTTTTACCTAAGTGTTTTGATTATATAAACAATCGTTATAATCAAGATGATGAATATATAATTATTGGAAGAATTGTTACATCTTCGATTAATGGATTTTGGGGAACCACTTATCTTTGTACGGGATTAGTTCCAAATGAAGATTTAGATGAATTACTATCTTCAAATTCTTCAAGTGGTTATGAAGTAGATAACAATGGACCTTTCCCAATGTTAGATAACGGTGAGAAATTTGAGAATAATCCTCATATAAGAGGTTTGAATGGTAAAAACTATCAACCACTTGTACATTGCTGGAATAACCATAACAAAACAACTTACTTACCAATAGTTGAGCTATTAATGGTATATGGGTTAACTTCGAGAAATGTAAATAATAGAATTGTATGGGATGATTTAGAGAAACCTGTCTTTGCTGTTATTGACAATATAAGCAGATCAGACTACTATCATGAGAGAAATAATGGTTTTATAAATACTGATGCATACGTTAAAATTAGAAAAGATTATTTAGAAGACTACGCTCATTTAAAAAATGCTTCTGTAGTTGCCTTCTATTATGAAGAAAGATGGATTAAAGATAAAGATGAGTTTATTGAAGATAAACTATCAAATACTGATATTGCTGAATACAATATTCCATCAAATAGAGTAAAATTAATGAGAACAGAGTATAACAATTTTATCTATAATTGCCAAACACACGGGAGACAATTAATACTAACACCAACAAATAGACCTATATTGAATCCAGAACCACTAATTCTAAAGTGGCCTGACCATGCCAGTTCAATAAATCCGAAAGAAGCAATGTCATATCAATTTGAAAATGTATTTGTTAATGATAAGTTTTTAATCAGTTTTGAAGATAAACCAGAATTACAGGTTTATCCAGAAAGCGGAAGCGTCGATTATGATGGTCGTTGGTGTATAATTAGAACTGAACGGATTTCAAGAAATGTTATTGAATTAGAATTAAAAAAATTGTATGAATCAAATCCAGATCACATAATAAAACATGTACATTCATATGCTATAATTGAAGATGAAGCGAAAAAAGACATAGATACATTTGGAACTAAAAACGTTGGATTACGTGCAAAGAATTTTGTGTATTCACTAATCGAATTATTTGAATCTTTAGAAAAGCTTTGTGTTATTTCAGAATTGGATTTCGATTTTGAAGACTTAATCAATTTACCGCGAGATGAAATCGAATATTCAGGTTGGTACACATTTAAGGATCTCTATAAACTCTCTAATGTTGTAGAATTAAATTGCACTGAAGTTTTATTCCAAAATAGAGCAAAATTATTATTTAAATTAATTGAAAAGATTTCTGAGAAAAACTTGAGAAAAATTCTTAATCAAATTGGATTCAAAAATAAATATAATTTATCAGAATTTAGGTCATTAACCTTACTTTCAATTTTTTATCAAATTATTGAAATATCGAATAATAAAGGTTTAAACTTTTTAAATGAAATTGATACAATAGCAAACAATTTCAATGATGACTTTAAAAATGAATCTCTTGCATATCTATTTGCTCTTAATAATATTCGTAATTATGAATCTCATAGTTCAAGTAGGGATTTAGAGAAAAAATATTTGTATGCTTTGGACACATTTAATATCGATCCTGAAGATAATAAATCAACAGGCTGGGGTTTATCAGTCGATAAATTATATGATAAATTAATTGATTCTTTTAAATCTATAAAGTCAGTTTTTGAAGATTATATAAATGAGAACAACACCTAACAAACGTGCCAACAATCAGCAAGAAGAAAAGCAGGGAGAATCGTGGCGCACGACACACATTAGCAGCAATATAAAAATTTGGAGGAGAAAATGAAAAAATTAATTTTATTGTTTTATATTTTTTTTCTTGCGGTCTCATTGTTCTCAGAGGTTAATTTTGAACATTTATTTGGTTTTCAAAAAATAGCTTCTAATGATGAAATAGCTCATTTACAATTTTATGATTACAATGATGATGGGATTGATGAGTTAATTGCTAGTTATAGCGGATATGAATATTGTAGAATTGTTTGTTATTCTCTTGAGGGAGACACATTACAATCATATACATTACAAATTGATTCTTATGACACTATTAATAATAGTTTTTTAATATTTGATCAAAATGATGAGACAAAAATGCTCTTTACTTATAACGTAGGAAATATAATAAAATATGAGCTTTATGATTTTGATTCATTTTCTATTCTTGATTCTATTGAATATAATTTTCCAAATTATTATCGAGCTGATAAATTTAGTAATATAATTTCATTTTATATTGAAACAAATTTAATTTTTTTTGTTGGAAGTTATTTAATTTATTTTGGAGGTGCTGAATATCAGGATACATTTACAAGTAAGATAAATCTAATAAATGATCAATTGGATTTTATCGAGCTAATTGATGATTATGGTTTAGATTACATATATCATCCAGAATATGAAAATATAATATCAACAGGCTCGAATAGTTCAACCACTGTTGGTGCATGGCCTTGCACTAATATGGAATATAATTTAGGTCTACTATCTAATGATTTGTATAGTATGATACAACCAGTTTTATCTGTACAAGGTAATGCTGAATGGTCTTACCCCGCACTATATGAAGACTATCCAGTAAATTTTTGTTTATTAACACTTAATGATGATAATTATATTGATTATGGTTTAACCTTGTATTATAGAACATTAGACTCTGATGATGGGACGATAAATCATTACAGATGTTATAATTCTAATTTTTCTGAGTTATTATGGTATAGTAATGATTCCAATATTGACAACTATTATATCAGATCATCAACTTGTGTTCCAGTAAATGGTGAAAATCATTTTGTAATGTATTTCCGAAGTAATCAACTTGAGATTAGAGATAGGATAAATGGCAATATTGTTCATTTTCAAGATTCTAATATTACACCTTTTAAGATTATAAGAAACTCTGATAGTGAGTTATTATTTTTTATTGAACAGGAAGATGAAACAGGTTATGATGTTTATATGCTGGATGGAGACATCCATGTTTCAGCTGATGATAACCAAATATCAATTGCGTATTATAAATTACAAAATCATCCTAATCCCTTCAATCCATCAACAACAATTTCATTCTCAATCCAAAATTATTCAAAAATTGAACTATCTATTTACAACATAAAAGGACAAAAGATAATATCTCTTATAAATGAACAATACTTAAAAGGTGAACACTCTGTTGTTTGGAATGGTGATGATGCTTCTGGAAAGAAAGTCTCTTCAGGTATCTATTTCTATAAATTGAATGTGAATGATGAAACGGAAGCAATGAAGAAATGCTTGCTGATGAAATAAAAGAGAATGCTGCTTAATTATCCATTCCACATTTCAAATACTTCTTCTCTTAACTTTTCAACTTAGGTACTTAGGCACTTAGGCACTTAGGCACTTTTCTCTTCCTTTTTTCATTGACACTCATATCTAACTACCAACATTGAACTTCATGATTAAATTTAATAAAGCTGAAATTAATAAACAAAAAATTCCGTCTGGAAAGGGAATTTTCACTTTTTCAAGTAAGAATAATATTTTGTATGTTAACAAAACCTCTAATCTTGATAAAAGTATCAGGCAATTGTTCAAAGTCGCAAAAGATGATAAAAATATTTTTCAGCTTGTTTCCCAAGCGTTAGAAATCGCTTATGAAGAACACACATCACTTTTTGCAGCACTTGTTCATCAGAAGAAATTGGAAAGTACCTCTCATCCTGAATTCAATTCTATGATCAAACCTTATGAACAATATGTATATCTGGGAATTAATTTTGATGAGCCGCCATACATTAAAGTTGTTGAAGATACGCAAGAGAATTGGTTTTATGTCGGACCATTCAAAGACAGATTTTTCCTGTTTGGTCTGCTTGATGCTATGGCAGATCTATTCCATTTTCCGCTTTGCCCGGATGAAAAACCATATCCCTGCAGAAGATATAAAACCGATAAATGCTCCGGCTGGTGCATTAAAGAAAAACATGAAACATATACAAAAGCCATTCTTCCGTACATAATTCCAACCAAAGATCTCTTATCTTCCAAACAGAAAGAATATAATAAATATTTCAGTAATCTCCAATTTGAAAAAGCAGAAAAACTAAAGAATAAAATTCAATTAATAGAAAAGTATTTTGAATACTTAAAGTTTATTAATGTAACCAAGAATTTAAACTTGGAATTCATTGAAAATGGAGAAAATTTTTTAATTAAAGATGGAAGATTAAATGGAATTGTTGAAGATGGAAGAAAAGAAGAATTCCCACTTGTTACGGTAGAATTCAGGGATAACGAAGTATTAGCTTTCAATAAAGATCAACTGGCAGAACGCTGGATAATGTATAAATATCTCATAAATAAAAATGACAAAATAGTTCTTGATAGAATAAATGAGTTCTATAAAAAGTCACAGCTTAAGATAAAATCAAATTTGATTTTATTTAAATAGTTAGTTTGAGGATTGGCAATGGGTCATAGAATTTTAATCGTAGATGATGACGTTTCGATAACAGAATACCTTAAAATGGAATTGGAAGAATGTTGTTCTGAATTGGAAGTTATCTGTGAGAATGAAGGATATATGGCATTAAATAGAATTATGACGGGTGGTATTGATCTACTGCTTACAGATATTGCCATGCCGGATATGGACGGCTATGAACTCTACTCCCGCGCTAAAGAATATAATGAACATTTGCCGATAATTATGATGACCGGTTTTGGATATGATCCCGATCATGTTGTTGTAAAATCTAGAAAAGCCGGTTTGCAGGATGTGATCTTTAAACCTTTCGATATGAAGAAACTTACAGATAAAATAAAAAAACGTATTCTGGGAGAATAACACGTTCAAACTAAAAAACGTACTTATTTTTCTCATCTTGTTTTGCCTTCTTTCTTCACTGTCAGCCGCAAATATCAAATATGAAAAGATCTATTATCGGGATATTATATTATTTGCAGAAGCAAAAGACACAACCGCAGCTTCACAATTCATCATCCAGTTAGATAAAGATATTCAGTCATTTCAAAAGGGTGTAGGCTCTTATCTTGATATCCCAGTAAATGTAGTGATAGCGGCGGATAGCAAAGTTTATGATAGTTGGACTAAACAACATTCTGCGATCATGGAATTCAGTTCCGGTTTTTATAATAGAAGAAACAAGACCATTTTCTTAAAGAATCCTAAGTACTTAAAAAATATATCTAATATCCGTAAACTTTTGCTGCATGAATACATTCATCATTTTGTAGGTTCATATTGGAAAGATCCACCGCTTTGGTTTAACGAGGGCATGGCTGTCTATTTTTCTAATGATATGGGAATTGAACGTGAACTGAATTTTGCAAAAAATTACATTTTGGGAAATTCTCTACCGCTTGAGAAGATGAAAAATTCTTATCCAAAAAATATGATTGAGTGGGAATCGTTCTATGCGAAATCGGGGCTGGCAGTAAAATATCTCTATTCAAAAAAAAGGAGATCATTCTATCGGCTTTGGGATAAAGCTGGATCAACCGGAAACTTTGAGAGAGCGTTCTTAAACAGCTTCTTCATAACCACCAGAACTTTCTCAGATCAATTTGAAAATTATTCTAAAACCCATTTTAAGACTGCAATTTTAATGGCTTCTACAGGACTTATCTGGGGAGTGCTTCCGTTTATTTTGATCGTGGGTGTGATACGAAAAAAAATAAAAAATAAAAAAACAGTTGAAAACTGGGAAAACAATATTGATATTGTACCTGATGGAAAAAAAGATGAAGAATACATTAAAGAACTTGAGGAAAAATGAAGGAATTTGATAAACTGATAGAAGTTATTGAAAAATTACGTAATAAGAAAAATGGATGTCCCTGGGACTTAAAACAAACTCATGAATCTCTAATCCCCAATTTTATAGAAGAGTTGTATGAATCTGTTGAAGCAATTGAAAATAAAGATTATAAACATCTTTCCGAAGAGTTAGGTGATCTCATGCTGCATATTGTGATGCAGGTACAGATTGCCAGAGAAGATAATAGATTCAATATGGAAGATGTACTTACGCAAATAAATGACAAACTTATTCGTCGGCATCCTCATATCTTCGGAGATGGTCATGCCACC
>JAUVKM010000044.1 GCA_030596265.1 Candidatus Cloacimonadota bacterium | reverse complement strand
TTAGGGCTCATTTTTACTGCATAAGAAAGCGAATATAACACTCTAATATATTCCGAAAAATAATCATCATTAGGATTTCCTTTCCCTTCAATTGTGAAATATTTATACTCGGGGATTTGAATTATTACAGGTTTATTTTTTGGTAGATAAACTTCTTTTTCCTTTTTTCTCCATTCATGTTTCATATATAATTCTCCTATTTTGCAGTTGTTTTATATGTATTAACATTGTTTCTTTTTTTCTATTCATACTAAACTAAACAACTGTTAAATAGAAACCTTGTCAATGCAATATTGTTAAGTTACTGTTAATACTCTCAGCACAATATGAAATCTGTTTGTTGATTTCGTTTCATTCATTCTTTTGGATCGTCAAAAGAACGAATCAAGAAAACCTCGTCACTTTTAGTATACTTTTTCCCGGATGGATCAGCGTAAAATAAATTATGAAGTAAAATTCAGGAGGAATTATAAATAGTTTTCGTTACATTTCATCCGGCGTACTAAAAGTGACCCTTTAAAATGATCATTATTTTATTATTCATCCTAACCTTTATGTAAATATAGCTTTGATCAATAAAGGTAATGAACCTGCAACATTACCCAAAATATGAACCAAGATCGCTGGATAAATACTTTCAGATTTTTCTCGATAATAGGCAGCGAGAACTCCGAGAGTAGTTGTATTAAAAACTATGAACAATACAAAAAAGACCGAACTACTGAATTTGAATACAGAGAAATGCATTGCTCCGAATATAATTCCGGAAATCCAAACAGAAAGAGTAAGCTTGCAGAATTTGTATTTTTTAAAAACATTAAGTAACGACTGTATCAACCCTCTGTTAAAAATTTCTTCACAAATACTCGACCATAACCATACAACAACAATCATTTTCAGGAACGATCCACTATCCGGGAATCCCATTTCGTTAGTATCATTAAAGAGATTTCGCAATAGCCCCATAAAGAGCAATCCATAAACAATTCCACCACCTAATGTTAAAGCAAAAGTCTGCCAGATTAGTTTGAAATAACTTATTTTTTTGGGTAATTTCAATCCGAAATCGCTTAGTTTCATTTTGGGTATCAGCAGCATTGTTACAATTGAAAATACCACAAGTAAGAATTTTAAACCTATATTTTTAAGATAAAAATCAGTTTGGATAATTTCCGGTAATAATTTCACTAATTGTGAAGAGATTTTCCCGGAGCCGGTTAATATTACGTATCCCAGCAATAATACTAATATAAGTATGATCATTGGTTTTTTTAGTAATTTATTCATTCACTCTCCTCAGAATCATAATACTTAGCAGTTGTTTTATATGTATTAACTGTCTTCATAATTTCTTTCTTCTTCTTTTTTTCTTCCCTCAATAGCTGAGGATTAGGGTCGACTTTTAACCTTGAAAGGATTTCTGTTAAAAAAATTCTTCTTGCTTAATCCTTTTAAAGTTTCTTTCATTTCTTCTACCAACCTTAAAATTGCTAAATGAAAGAAAATATGAAAGAAGCGATTTCAAGGTCTACTTGCTTTCAATCTAAATCTCAAATCGTTGATCTGAAATCATTTCTTCTTTTTCTTCTCTTCTTTCAACAACGGCATTGTGTACTCATTATATAAATCAAACAAAAATTCTATTCTGGCACTTTCATTTGGAAATGCTTGCGGACGATAACACAAATCTACAGCTTTATCTAACTCCAGATGAGCTTTAACCAGTTTTGGCGGCATTGTTAATGGATCGTATAAATCTGCCAGACTGCTTTTGGGGAAACTTGCTCGAACATCCAAAATCTTTTGAGCCTTTTCTTCTACTCTCTGTTTGTTTTTCTCACTTGGATCTTTTGGCCATGGGAAATTATTATAAACTATTTTATTTGAATATCTGTAACGACCTTCTAACCTTCCACAAGTAAAATTCATCCAAGTATAATGCATTAATGAGCTTAAAACACCATACTGAAAAACAGATGCATTTGATATTACGCTGCAAGAATTATTTACAATATTGTCTTTTGAAAAAAAATCTAAGGGGATATATCTTCGATTTTCGGATGTCGTTAAAGGAAAGAAAATATAATCATTAGATGGTTGTCTCATTTCTGCAAATAATGAAGGCCAATTAGCAGCTTCTTGGGTTGGAATTTTTGAACTTGCTAATCTAAATTCTTTTACTTTAGCTATTCTATCCTTGAGTATTTTTGATTGTTGTATCTCTTTCGGTGAAATATCTTGTAACCAAAAACACCATCGTTTTTGACCATTCAAATATTCTTTAGCACTAATTAAAGGTTTTATAAATTTTAACAGATTTGGTTCTTTAATTAAAATCTCTTTTTTGTCTTTATTGCTAATTAACAAATTACCATTATCAACGGGTTTTGAACCATACTTCATTGGTGGAACTGTGGATATTGGGTTAGTTCTGCTTTTTATAATTACATCATCATAATCCACCAAATATGGATTTATATTGTTCGCTCTTATTTCGTGTGGTTCACCTTTTGTATCCTCATATTCAAATATTGATTTGCTTTTAGTGTCAAAATTACCAAAACCAATAACCACAACATAAACTCCAGCGTTTCCTTTTGCTTTATTACTCCATTTAAATGTTTTATGTGCAAAATGTATTTTAACATTATGTTTATTAAGAAGTTCATTCCATAAAATTCCAACTTGTTCACCTTGTGTAATAGAATTTGTTGAGACAAATGCTACTTTGATCTTTGTGTCTTGAATATATTGAGCAGCGCGGATATACCAAGCAGTTACATAATCTAAAACACCTGCTCCTTTCACACCGGCAAAGACAATCTTCATATCTTTTTTCTGTTCGGTAGTTTGAAGCTGTTTCCCTGAAAAAGGTGGGTTACCGAGAATATATGAAAGATCAGTTTTGGGAACAATTTCTTGCCAGTCTATTTGTAGAGCATTTGTATTCACAATTTTAGCAGCTTTACGCAAAGGCAAGCGAGCAAAATACTGTCCAAATTCTTCAGAAATTTTCATATTCATTTGATGGTCGATCAGCCACATTGCCGTTTCGGCAATACGAGCAGCAAATTCATCGTATTCAATTCCATAGAATTGATCAACATCAAGCCAGACAATATCGGAAATATCAAGAACGAGTTCTTCACTTTTAAATAGTTCCCGCAGAATTTCAATTTCGAGCTGTCTTAATTCTCTGTAAGTAATAATGAGAAAATTTCCGCTGCCACAAGCAGGATCGAGAAATTTAAGAGTTGATAGTTTTTTATGAAATTCATAGAGTTTGGGTTTACTTGATTTAACTTTCCTAAATTCTTCCCTTAAGTCATCGAGAAAAAGAGGTCTTATAAGTTTGAGTATATTCTTCTCTGAAGTGTAGTGTGCTCCAAGATTTCTACGTTCTTCCGGATTCATTACAGATTGAAATAATGAGCCGAAAATTGCCGGTGAAATTTTTCCCCAATCAAGAGAAGATGCTTCAAGTAGAATATCTCTCATTTTAGAATTAAATGCTGCAATCGGTAAAGGCTCTTCAAATAGTTTTCCATTTATATAAGGAAATGCATTGAGATGTTCATCAAGATTTGTTAAACGTTTTTCTCTTGGTGTATTTAATACCTGGAAGAATTGAGCAATTAGAGCACCTAAATTGCTTCCATCTTCATTAGTTTTTGTATCTATAAATTCTTTGAAAATATCTTTTTCAAAAATTCCGGTATCGTCAGCAAACAGGCAGAATAAAAGGCGAACCAGATAAACTTCCAGCGGATGACCTTCATAACCAAAACTTTTGAGCTGGTCGTGCAGTTTTCCCATTAATTCAGCAGCTTTAACATTAACAGGGTCTTCTTCTTTAAAGGTTCGCTTTTGATAACCGGCAATAAAACCAAAGAGTTTTACATTTTTATAAAAGTCCTTTAGTTTGAATTCATGTTCGGTTCTCTCTTCCAGATCATAAAGTTTTATATGTTCAAAGTCAGAAACCAGAATGTATTTTGGTAGTTCGTGTTCTTTAAGCCCGGGAAAATAATCAGTTGCTTGTTCATAAGCTTTGTCTAAATCTTTTCCTTTAGATTTATGTTCAACAAGTAATGTTCCTTTCCAAAATAAATCTACAAAACCTTGTTTATCTCCGAGTTTTTTTACAGGTTCTTCAAAAGTTGCAACACGTCTGCGTGATATTCCGAAAACATTGAAAAAGTCATTCCAAAAGGTGTCTTTCTCTGCTCTTTCTCTCGTTTCATCAATCCACTCTTTTGAGAATTGTAATGCTCTATCTTTTATTTCATTCCAACTTAATGCCATCGTTTTTCCTAATAATATTTTTTATTTTCAGCTTCATGAAATACGCGAAACCGAAATTGATAAAGCATTGATGATGTGTCAAATAGAAAATGATTTAGCAGTTTACGGTACAGGATAATATCCAATAAACATAACATCTTTATAATTACTGTTTATAGTGAAATCAACTATTTCAGGTTGTAAATAAGGACCTGGCGGCATTTTACTAAGTAGATACTCTCCAAATGCTAATTCTATGGCATAATGTCCATCAGGGTCTGTGTTAATATTAGTTACAAATGTTGAGTCTGACTTATTTAATATCCCTACCTCGGAAGATGTCATTGTCCCCGTAAATTTATTATAAAGAAGACCACAAACTTTTCCGGTTTCCACCGGGGTAAAACTACTATCTGCATAGATGCGGATCGTATCCTCTTTAACACAACGTGAATATTGGGAATAAAAACCGTTCTTAGCTGCTAAGCAACTAAACCAATACTGATCTTCCATAAAATCAGGATTCCACAATGTGAAGACATATTTTTGCAAATTCATCACCGTATCATCCGGTAAAATAATTTCTTCACTATCACCATCATCGCTTTCTGTAAGTGTTTCCGAATAGCAAACCTGGTTGTTAAAATAGAGTTCGAGGTAAGCAATATCGGTTTCATTATCCGGTTCTGTGCTATCGCAGCCAAATTGTAGAATTGAAACTGCCATAAGCAGTATAAGCAGCAGGGAAAAGTTTTTCATAATACCTCCAAGAACGATTTTTCTTAAAAGAATATTTTTGTTATTTAACAAATCTCTTACAGATCAAGGCAGCAATATATGCTTCAACTAAACTCAGTGGAGCATTAAACCATAACAATCCGGTTGGTAAAAGGTTCATATTCCATATAACTATCCACATCATCACAAACACCGTGAACCAGGCAATAAAAGCTGATTTAATTGCAGTAAATTTCTTGGAAAGTATAAATATTACAATAGCAAATAAGAATCCCCAGATCATCCATATCATTCCATTTGTAAGTTCATTTTTAAAGGTCAGTCCAAAATTTTCAAACTGCTCGATCCAGTAAAATTTTATGAACAGTTCCCAGCGTATAGTTTCGAATATGTTGATCCAGATCCCTGCAAGTAAAATTGGTAAAATAGTTTTTTTAAACATTTTTGCCTCCTGTGCTAACTATCGACTTTATAAGTTAGAATAGTTTTTCTAACCTACGTTAATATAACTTAAAAGTGTGGTTCCAAAAACTGTAACAATAAACACTATAATTACTATATAAATTATACTCCAAATCAAGATCGCTTTTGCCCAGTTAGATTTGCTTATGCTCACCCCATCGCCATGTGCCCAAACAAACATCATTATGATCCCAATTAGTGGAATTGCTGCTACAAGCATTGTTACAAACCATTGTCCGGTTGTTACATGTTCATTGCTTTCTTCTTTCACTATTTGCTCCTTTTATTTTTATTTTACTTCAATAGCAAACACTTATTCATGGCTTCTGTTTTGCCATTAACAACCAATTTATAAAAATAAATACCGGAACTAACAGGCTGCTCATTTGAGTCGGTTCCATTCCAAATAACTGATCCTTCGATACAATGTTGCGCATCACTCAGGATGACAGTTAACGTTTTAATTTTTTGTCCTTTCAGATTGTAGATTGCTAACTCTGTGTTCTCTGTGTGCTCTGTGGTTAAGCTGAACGAAAACGTTGTTGTTGGGTTGAAAGGGTTGGGGTAGTTGGATATATTATTTTGAAATGGGTTATCTGTTATTTCTATTGTGGTTGTGGTTTGCTGTTTATACAATTTTGTGAGAATTTGACCGGATGTATTGGTTTCACCAGCAATAACAAAATCAAGATTTCCGTCACCTGTATAGTCTTCCCACATAGCTATGCTGGTGTTTAATCCGGGGAATGTTTCCGATAATAATGAAAAAATATCATTGCCGTCATTATGATATACTTTTGTGATTTTCATTGTTTGGTTATTACCTGTTGAAATGATATCGAGTAAACCATCATTATCATAATCTCCCCAATCGGCATCACCGGAAGTACCTCCTTCGATACTGGTGGTTAGAGGTGTAAAAGAACTATCCGTATTTTTATAGATAATGAATTGAGAAGTAGATCCGTCATAACCGGCAATAAAGAAATCTAAATCTCCATCGTTGTCATAATCTCCCCATTTACAAACGCCTCCGCGTACTCCTGTCAGTCCGGCAGAGATGTCAGTAAAAATATCGTTACCGTCATACCTGTAAATTACGGAATGATCAACATCGGTTGAATCCTGACCAATTACAAGTAAATCCAGATCTTCGTCATTATCCATATCGCCCCAGTCAACCGAACTCATTTGCAAAGGTATCAGAGGTGCATTTATATCAGTAAAAATACCATTTCCATCGTTTCTATAAATTTTTGTTAGATAATACCAGGGTCCGGAAAAAGGAGCATGAAATCCGGTTATTGCGATATCCAAATCTCCATCGTTATCGTAATCTCCAAATTTTGCATTACCCATTGTTACTTCCGGCAAGGCGATATTATCTTGTTCGAAATTGCCGACAGACACTTGGCAGTATAGCTCTGTTATCACATACATGCCGGTGAAACCTGTAATTAGAATATCCAATAAACCATCGCTGTTGTAATCACCCCAATCAACAGAACCGCTGGATGTTCCTGCAAGTATAGGATTCATATTAATGTCGGTAAACACAGAATTATTATCGTTCCGATAAAGTTTCAAATTTCTGTAGCCATTATCGTCTATTCCTGTTATAAGTAAATCCTTATCACCATCATTATCATAATCTGCCCAGGCACCTGAACATCCCCAGAATGATATTATATTTGGGATGATATCTTCAACAAAAGTTTGTGTTCTTAAAATAGCCGGAAAGGATATGAGAATAATTATTAATAGTTTAACGGATAATGTTTTCATAGTTCCCTCTATTTACGTTTTAAATTAGACAGCATTTCATATAATATGTGTATCTCGAACAAGTCAGCCTTCGGCTGATACATTCTCGTACTCGCATTTAATTTTTTTCATCTTCTTCAATTTCATATCACCAGAATAACCTATTTTTCTTTTGCCTTGTTGAAAGCATAACCAAACTTGAAAAAGAAATGGATAAGTGTCAATAATAAAAGAAGTACGTAAGTGAAAAGTGCCTGAGTACCTAAGTGCCTTAGTACCTGAGTGCGGATCGGCTTTGCCGAAATTAGGAATGAGGAATTACAAATTAGGAATAATATGAGAAGAGCAAGAAGAAAAGAAGTGCCTAAGTACCTTAGTGCCTGAGTGCCTGAGTGCGGATCGGCTTTGCCGAAATTAGGAATGAGGAATTACAAATTAGGAATAATATGAGAAGAGCAAGAAGAAAAAAAGTGCCTGAGTACCTAAGTAATGTATAATTTGTACTAAAAAAACAATTTGACAAATAATGTTTAAAATAATTAGTAGTAGCTGTGTGCTACTAATGGCATAATAAGGAGTGAGTAGTGAAGAATGAAAGTTTGTTGATCATGCTAAAAGAGCTGGGGTTAAGTGAGCTGGAAGCCAATATTTATCACTGGCTGCTGGAAAACCAGCGGAACACTGGTTACAAAATTGCCGGACAGATCGCTAAACCGGTAGCCAACACCTACAAAGCCCTGAAAAGCCTGCAGAACAAGGGAGCTGTGATCAGTGATGATTCCAAAGGTACAACCTATTTTGAGACAATACCAATTGAGGAGTTCCTGAACAAAATAGAAAGCGAATTTAACCGGAAAAAAGAGAAGATCATCAAGGAAGTGGAAAAACTGGAAACCAGGCAGGACAACACCGGTATTTATGAGATCAAGTCTATCGAGCTGGTTTATGAAAAAGCAGCCAGCATGATCAAATCTGCCCAGAACACACTTCTTATAGATGGATTCCCCGCTCCAATGAAAAAAATCAAGCAATATTTAACAGAAGAAAGAGCAAGTGACGTTTCGATCTATGTGAAAAATTACTCGGGAGATGATATCGCAAATGTGCACCAGCTAAAAGCAAGTTTTGACGACTTGCCAATTTCCGAATTAAATGGTCAATGGCTGATCGTATTAAAAGATACGAATGAGTCATTGCTTGCATTTTTCAATAAAGACGGTTCGGAATTGATCCATGCAGTTTGGACACAAGATCCGTTTATATCTTTTATATTATTTAATGGATCAGCTTATGAATTCAACTTCACTGAAGTTTGCGAACAAGTATATAGTGATGAAAATAATAAAATTGAAAACATCAAGAATATAATTGAAAGTTATAAAAATATGTATCGCTATATGCGTGTTGAAGAAAAAAATATCTTAGAAAGTAAGAAATAAAAAGGAGAAAAAAATGAAAACAATTAATTTTGTATTAACATTGCTTATGACCCTGTTTATAATAGTAACCAATCTGCATGCTGAGATATTCATGTGGGATATCCAGGGAGGTAAGAACAATGCATATCTGCTGGGCTCTATACATATTATGCCGGAAGATACTTATCCACTTGATGACAAAATTGAAAATGCTTTTAAAAAAGCAGACGTTTTGGTTGTAGAAGTTGATATTACTACAATCGATCAGGGAAAGATCCAAACTTTCATCGCAGAAAAAGCTTGTTACGAGGAAGGGAAAAATCTTCAGACAGAGATTCCAGCAGAGATGTACAAATCCCTTTCCGATAAATTTGAAGAGCTGGGTGTTCCTATGACACAAATAGACATCTACAAACCATGGTTTGTTAGTATGAATTTAGGACTTCTTAGCTTACAAAAATTGAATGTTACAGCAGGACAGGGGATAGATCTGCACTTTTTGAACCAAGCCAATGAAAAGGAAATGGAAATTCTTGATCTGGAAACAGCCGGTGCTCAACTAGAGATACTTGCGTCTAACCCAGACCAAGTACAAATTGATTATCTACAATATTCAATAGAAGATTATGAACAAGGTGTAGTTGTTTTCATGGAAATGTTGGAAGCATGGAAAACCGGAGATACAGAAAAAATGAACAAAGTTTCAAAAGTTAAAATGTTAGAGATGGGAGAAGAATTACCCGGAATTATTGACTTCTATAATAAATTGTTTACCGAACGTGATGAAAAGATCCTGCAGAAGATAATTGAACATTTAGAAAATGAAGACGATCACACTTATTTCATCATTGTGGGTGCTTTGCACTTAGTAGGAGAAGACGGTCTGATAAAACTTTTAAACAATAAAGGATATAAAACAAAACAATATTAAGATAAAAAGGGGAGATTTATGGAAAAGAAAAAAATCGGTTGTTTGATAATTGGTAGTGCAATAATCTGGGGAGCAGTAATGATCGGTACGGCACTTGTTCTTAAAGGAACACCCTATAAAGAAACAATAACCCGAATCATTTGGGGTGGAACTATGTTTCATTTTTTATTCATTTGGGCACCAATCGGTATTGCTTCACAGAAATCTAAAAAGAAAAAGAAAGAAGTTGATGTGTAAACGCGGCTAAGCGCGTAAGCTAAAAAAGCGAAAAGATAGCAATATTGACGAAAATTTTGACAAATTAATTTATATACATAAATAAGATATATAACTTAATACAGGATGTGAAGATGATTAGAAAAAACAGATTCATATTAATTTTATTTTTTATGTATTTTATCGTTAACGTTCAGGCGCAATCATATTATGCGGATAAGACTTTCGGAATAGGTGTGAGTTCCGGGATTCTTGAGCATTATGAAAAAGTATATCCTGTAACTGCTGTCGGTATTTCGTTAGCTCAGACATTCGATTTTGCTGCCGGCTTTTCTAAGATTGGCAAATATAACGTAAACATCATTACCTGGTCGATCAGCTTCAAACCAAGAAAAAGACAGACCTTTATGTTCCCGCAGCTGAATTTTAGTTTTTCCCACTGGGAATACAGCAAATACAGATACTACGATTTTTTCAATTTCGGTTTAGCCTTGTTCCTCCGACCGTTCACTTCCCGCAAATTCGATCTTTATATTGTACCCCAGATTAGCAGGGACAGTAATTTTCAATATGAAAGGGACATTATTCCCGCTCTAGCTATCTGTTACGGTGTACATCTGAACAAAAGGTTCACAGTTAATATTGAGCCAAATGTAGTTTTCGATGGAAAACCAGCTTATGCAGTTTCGCTAGGAATTTATTTTGAATGAAA
>JAUVKM010000228.1 GCA_030596265.1 Candidatus Cloacimonadota bacterium | reverse complement strand
AGTTTGAATCCGGAAGCAATGAAAGCACACTATCAATTCTATCGCAGTATTATGTTTGGAAAATCCGATCTTACTCGTGCACAACGTGAAATGATAGCAATTGTCGTCTCTTCGGAAAACAACTGCTTTTACTGAATTACTCATCATGGAGCGGCGCTCTATCGTATAACTAAAAACAAGAAACTTATTGAACAACTGAAAAAAGATTTCCGTTCGGCAAAGATTAGTCATGCAGAAAAAGTTATGCTGAAATATGCAGTGAAACTTACTTCTGAGACATGTACAATAAACGAAGATGACCTCTCATCTTTGCGCAAAGTTGGATTTAATGATAAAGCTATCCTGGATATTGTACAGGTTGTATCATATTTCAATTTTGTAACTCGTCTAGCTTGCGGCTTGGGAATCGAGCTGGAAGATTATAATAAACATGGAGAATAATATGGAATTAAATAACAAACAAAAAGCAAAATTAAAATCAATGGCGCAACATCTGAATGCCATTGTAAGAATTGGTGATAAAGGTGTAACACCAACCGTGATCAACAGTATGAATGAAGCATTGAAAGCACGGGAACTAGTAAAATTTTCTGTTGCTCATTCAGATAGGAATGTACGCAAAGAATTAATACGCGAACTGGCGGAAGCTTCTGATGCTATCTTAGTAAATATCATCGGGAAAACAGCGTTATTATTTAAGGTAAATCCAGATAATCCGGTTGTTTCAAAGACTTTGTAGATTGGTTATTATTTATTATTAATGAAAGAATCAGATCTTTTTGAACCAGTAAAAAACTATTTGGAAGCTGGTGGTTATAAGGTTAGAGCCGAAGTGAAAAATTGTGATATCACCGCTACAAAAGGTGATGAGCTCATCATTATTGAATTGAAATTGAGTGCAAATTTGCAGCTTTTCATTCAAGCAACAGACCGACAGCGCGTAACAGATTCGGTATATGTAGCAATTCCAAAACCCTCAATCAGATCAAAAAAACACTGGAAAGGAATTCGGCATATTCTTCGTCGCCTAGAGCTTGGCCTAATCTTTGTTGATGTTGATAATCCCGTAAATCCTATTGAAATAGTATTTCACCCGATTCCGTTCCAAAGAAAGAAGATTTCTAAACGGAAAAAAGCAATTCTAAAAGAAGTTGAAAATCGTTCCCAAAATCTGAATGTGGGTGGCTCCAACAAAAAGAAGATAATTACTGCCTATAGAGAAAACGCTATTCAAATTGCAATTTATTTAAAAGAAATTGGTGCAACAACTCCAAAAAAATTAAAAGAATACAATTCCGGCAAAAAAACTCTTTCCATATTATACAGCAATTTCTATGGTTGGTTTCAAAGAATTGATCATGGAGTTTATGATATTACAGCAAAAGGGAAGAGCGAACTGAAGCAATATCCGGGATTAATTAAAAAATATGAAAAGTATTTAAAGGATAAAAGAGAAACCACAGAGCACACAGAGAACACAGAAAAGAAGTGAAAATGCTGTGTTAAGTACGTGAAAGTCAGTGACTAAAAAGTTCGTTTTTGTTCGTTTTTGTTCGTTGCAAAAAAAAGGAGTAACGTGAAGAAATTCATAGGAGCTATTGATCAGGGAACTACAAGTACTAGGTTTATTCTGCTCGATCATGAAAGTAATATAATAGCTTCTCATCAGATCGAACATAAGCAGATATTCCCAAAAGCAGGTTGGGTAGAACATGATCCATTTGAAATTTGGGAAAATACCAAAGAAGTAATAAAAGTAACCTTGCAGAAAGCCAGGATATTCGAAGATCAGATTGCTGCGATTGGTATTACTAATCAGAGGGAAACAACTGTTATTTGGAATAAGAATAGTGGAAAACCTTATCATAATGCTATCGTTTGGCAAGATACACGTACAGATAGAATTTGCAAATCTCTAAAAAAACATGAGAAATTATTTCAACAAAAAACCGGACTTCCCATCGCAACTTATTTTTCTGGTCCAAAAATAAAATGGCTTTTAGATAACATGAAAGGACTTCGCGAAGCTGCAGAAAAAGGAGAAGCAATTTTTGGAAATATAGACAGTTGGATCATCTGGAATCTTACTGGTGGAAAACATATTACAGACGTAACAAATGCCAGCCGCACAATGTTGATGAATCTAAAAACACTCGATTGGGATGATGAATTATTGCAAATTATTAATATCCCGCGAAAAATTCTACCAAAAATTTGTTCTTCTTCAGAAATTTATGGAAAAACAAAGTTTGGATTTGAGAAAGAAGTTCCAATTTCTGGAATTCTGGGAGATCAGCAAGCTGCATTATTTGGTCAGACCTGCTTCCAAAAAGGTGATGTAAAAAACACTTACGGCACAGGATGTTTCATCTTGCTTAATACCGGTAATGAAATTTGCCATTCCAAAAATGGTTTACTTACCACTATTGGCTACCAGATAAAAGATCAGAAACCGGTTTATGCTCTGGAAGGTTCAGTTGCAATTGCCGGCTCGTTAATTCAATGGATCCGTGACAATTTTAGTTTGATAGCTGAATCTAGCGAGATTAATGATCTGGCAGAAAAGGTTGAGGATAATGGCGGCGTATATTTTGTTCCGGCTTTTTCCGGTCTTTTTGCTCCACATTGGAATTCAGGTGCACGCGGAACAATTATCGGACTCACCCATTTTGTGAATAAATCGCATATTGCACGTTCAGTTTTAGAGGCTACTGCCTTCCAGACACGTGATGTATTTGAAGCAATGCAAAAGGATTCCGGTTTGAAAATCAATAAGTTGAGAGTTGATGGTGGGATGACAGCCAGTAAATTATTAATGCAATTTCAAGCAGATATTTTAAATACATCTGTGGTTGTGCCAAATATAATCGAAACTACTGCACTTGGTGCTGCTTATGCAGCCGGACTTGCCGTAGGTTTCTGGAAAAATACAAATGAATTGCAGAAAAATTGGAAAGAGAAGAAAACCTGGAGCTCCAACATGACTGAGAAAAAAAGAAAAAAATTATACGATCAATGGCAGAAAGCAGTAAAGCGTTCACTTGATTGGGAATAAACCTTACGAATGGTGCATCGGCTTGAGTAACAAACGATGCTGGAATTCTCTTGCCCGTCTAATGGTCTTGACCTTCGTAATGGTTGGTTATCCGTATTACCATTGCGGAGTTTTATCATCCTTTAGCTTCTTAAACCATCCGCAAGGTAAATTTATTAATTAATTTGGAGGAATAATTATGAATCTCACAAAATATCATCAACCCTTTTCACATATTTCAGAGAGTGAAGTTGGCGTTCTTGTAATTCACGGATTAACATCAACAACCTCTTCGATGAAATTTCTTGCTAAGCAATTTGCAAATGCAGGTTACAATGTGGAATTACCCGGTCTTGCCGGACATGGTACAAAATGGCAGGATATGAATTCTGTAAAATATGCAGATTGGGTAGATGACGTGGAAAAAGCATTGAAAAAACTGCAAGAAAGGTGTTCAAAAATATTTCTCTGCGGTTTATCGCTTGGTGGTGAACTTGCCTTATATCTAACAGGAAAACACCCTGAGATCGCTGGTGTTATTCTAATTAATCATACCAGCAAATTTACTAATCCAAAGTTTTGGTTCGTACCATTATTAACTAAATTCATTCGATCTGTCCCTGCTATTGCTTCTGATATAAAAGATCCAAATTCTAAAGAAATTGCTTATGATAGAACTTCTACAAATGGAATTAATGAAATGTTGAAGTTAATGAAAGAAGTAGGTAAAATGCAATCTAATATCTTACAGCCATGTCTTATCTTTAAATCAAAAGAAGACCATGCAGTTCCCAAAATAAGCGCAACATATACAATGAAAAAATTGGGATCAAAAGATAAAGAATTGATCTGGTTGGAAAATTCTTATCATGTTGCACCAATGGATTATGATAAAGAATTAATCGCAAAGAAGAGTATTGAATTTATA
>JAUVKM010000259.1 GCA_030596265.1 Candidatus Cloacimonadota bacterium | reverse complement strand
AGAATTTTAGAGCAATTTTATCATAGTGATATTAGTAAAAAAGTGATAATGAAATCATTGATCATTGAGTGTATTTTCGGGCATATGGCAACTCAGGCAATTCATTCTTTAGAAGCCGGGCTGGTGCTCATTGGCGACGGTTGTGATATGGAGCAGGGAAGATCTCGTATTTCTACCATACTTTCCGAGCGACCGAGGGTGGGAGATATACATAGATATTCTTCTACCGGGATTGAAAGAGTGAATATTATCAAGGGTGAAAAGAGACCTATTCAGATCAGGGTTGACATGTCTGAATCTGTAGGATTTTTCCAGGTGGAGGAGGTACTTTTCCCTAAAATATCATTTAGCCCGGTGAAAAAATATATTGAATTATATGCCGGAGTGAAAGGTAAAGAATTAAAAAGATATTTATAAAAAGGAGAGGAAAATGAGAATTATTAAGCTAGTTGTTATTTTAATTGTACTTTTTAGCACACAATTATTAGCAAAGGAAAAAATTGAGATCGAAGATGGACATTATGGAGAAGCATTCTGGGATGGAAATACTTTTGTGCAAAGATGCGTAGATGCTTCTAAACTGGATGAGGACAAAATTTCAGCATTTGTAGATGGAAAGTGGCAGGAATTTGAACTTACAAATTTTCCGGAAATGTTCATGAGCTGGAATATAAATGAGAGAAAGGCTACTCTTGAAAGAATTACAAAAGGTGAGATGCCAAAATTAGAGGGTCCTCATAATGCTATAGTAGCAACATACGGATACAGAAGAGAAGACAGCAGATTTAAAGCTAATAATGCAATAAAAGGTTGCGGTTTTCTTCCTAAAAGAGAGAAAATAAAAGAGATAATCCAAATGTTAGCAGAAACAGATACGTTGCACTTTATGAAGAAACTGGAAATATTGACGGGTATGTATGACAATGCCGAATCAATATTTGATATGAATAAGCATGTTTCATTGGAACTTTATGCAAATCCCGAGCGAGGAACACAGACATTCTTGAACCAGATGACAGACCCTACTTCTGTAATGGTGTTTATGGCAATTCCTACCTTCAAACTTAAAACAATAGCATATTTACTGCATCCGGAAAATCCTGATCTTAACGATTATGAAAAGGATGTAGTTGAATATATAAACCGTGTTCACAGCTATTTTCATGGTGAGTTTTCACAAGAATTTATTGCTGTTATTTATAACGTTATAGAAATTTATAATAGCTCACCCGGTAATAAAAATGGTAGAGGTACTCTTATCGTGCCATAATTATTTTTTGTAAAACTGGAGGGAAAAATGAGTTTATCTTTTTCACAAGAGCTTAAAGCTGCTATTCCAGAATATGTTTTTGGGATTAATAGAATAAAGCATATAAATAAAGCACTATCGGATAATCCTGCTTGGAGAAAGGAATCTTTCACGTTATTAAAAAATCTTCTAGCAAAAATGATATCTATAGATGCCTCTGACTTAGATTTTGGAGGTCCCCGCTCTAAAGGTAAGATCTGGTATCGGGTTTATGGTGATAAAAAGCCCGATCTTGAAGCTGGTGATATTTTTGAAGACGAAGCAATAATTATTGCGCTCAGTATTCTTTCCGGAGATCAAAAAAAACTCTTGATAACTAATAAAAATCTTGATTTTGCTTTATCTGTTGAATTGAATGAAAAAAATCTGCAATACCGCTTCCGTGGAAATGTCTTTTTCGAGAGAAATTATCTGGCAGTTAACTTGCGTGTAATCAAACAAAAATTATTCAGTATGAATGATCTGGGAATTCCTGTTCCAATTATAAAAAGATTAGATCTACAGCATGAAAAATCCGGATTGTTCCTAATAACCGGAATAACCGGTTCAGGTAAAAGCTCAACTTTAGATGCTGTTATCGATATGAATAATCACAATAATAATTCTCATATAATTATTATTGGCAACCCGATCGAATTTATTCACAAATCTGAGAAAAGCATTGTGTCTCACCGTGAAGTTGGGAGTGATGTACTTAGTTTTCAAAGTGGTGCAATTGAAGCTCTGCGTCAGGACCCCGATATTATCGTTGTGGGTGAAATGCGGGATTCAAAAACAATATCTACAGTTCTGGAAGTTACCGATAGTGGGCATAAAGTGTTTACAACCCTTCATACAAGTTCAACCATCGATAGCATACACCGGATTATTGCAGAATTTCCACCAGATGAACAGGAGCGTATTCGATATAGATTGGCAGATGTTCTTAAAGTAGTTATCTCACAGAAGTTAGTTCCTAATAAAAAGAATACTTTAACACTTGCAAAAGAGATATTATCTGTAGATTATTCGATCCAAGCTGCTATAAGAAATGGTAATATTACCGAATTATACCAGATGCTTACCGAAGGAAAAGCAAGTGGAATGTTCACGATGCAGCAAGACCTTTACAGACTTTTCAAAGCCGGAATTATCACAATGGAAACAGCAATGAATTACTGCAATAATAAAAAGGTAATGACCAATCTCTTGAAATATTCTACTTAGTTAAGAGGAGTTTTAATTATGGGTTATCAACAAATATTAATGTTAATTTTGGGTGTTATTATCATTGGTCTATCTGTTGTTGTCGGGCTTACAATGTTTACACAGCAAATGACAAATATCAATCGTCAGTCAATTATTTCCGACATGAACATCTTTGCCGGAGTTGCCAATGCATATTATAAAAGTCCGGCTAATTATGGTGGTGGGAATAGAATCTGGAATGTAGATGCAATGGGAATGTGGTTTGGTCATAATTATGATGCTGCCAATAATTCGATCTCAAATGATAATGGAACTTACATATTCTCAGCTGACGGTGATGTATTAACGGTTGTTGGAACCGGAACTCAAATTGGAAATGATGGCAGTGAGAATGTGCAGGCAATATTACAGCTTACAGGTCAAGATGGTGAGATCGTAACTACGGTTATTAATTAGAAGTTCTAATTTATTTATAGGAGGTAGAAATGAAAATTCAGTATTCAATTCCATTTATGCTTATTGTAGGATTTTTTTTATTGTATATCGGATTGAAAATTATCATTGGTAAAAAACCTATCATAATGAACTCAAAGTGGCTATTAGTTATGCTGATAATTTTATATATACCTTTGTTGATAATACCAATTGGAATCGATTTTGTTAATAGCGATCTTGATTATTTTGAAACCAGTTTAGCAATTATACTTTTTATTGTATTAGTAATTTTTATTAGGCGTGCTTTAAATGGCTATCAATTAATTGGAATAAATGGAGATACTTTTCAGGAATGCTTATCTCATAGTCTTGATAATTTAAACATTGAATACGAAGAAAAACTTAACAAAATAATTATTATCGGCAATGATCTAACAATTTTATGTTCAATGCAATCTTGGAGCGGTCAAGCCCAGGTTCAGTTTAAAGGAAATA
>JAUVKM010000281.1 GCA_030596265.1 Candidatus Cloacimonadota bacterium | reverse complement strand
CTTTTTTGAAACAATTCTAAATGAGATAGATGCAGATATATACATATTTCAGGAGATCGAAGATGAGGTGGGTGGAGAACTATTGTTATCTATTATCAATAACGGTACAACCGATTTTTCCGGATCTATATATTTAAATGGACCGGATACAAATAATTACTTAATATATCGAAATTCATTAATTACTTTTGGATCTCAGGATACTATCGGTACAGATCTAAGAGATATATCCGAATTTGAATTGATCATTGATGGGAATTTAATCCGTTTTTATAGTTGTCATCTAAAGGCAAGTCAGGGTTATGAAAATGAACGTTTGGAAGAAGTAACTAAACTTCGTGATCATTTAAATCAACTACCTGAAGGATCAGAATTTATTATTGTTGGTGATATGAATTTTTATACAAGTTCCGAACCAGGATATCAGAAGTTCATTGCTGATGAGGGCAATAATATAGGTAGAGCTGAAGACCTTTCTGATCAGGTTGGTAATTGGAATAACAACATTAATTATGCCAGTGTACATACTCAATCCACTCGTACTGATCAATTTGGTGGTGGAGCCAGTGGTGGACTCGATGATAGATTTGATTTCATTTTTTCTTCCTATCAATTGAATAATGGAACCGGATTAGAATATATTGATGATACAATTACATCATTTGGAAATGATGGCGAACATTTCAATATGTCAATAAATGAAGGAACTAATTCTGTTGTTTCACCGGAAGTTGCTGATGCCTTATATGAAGCCTCAGATCATCTACCGGTTTTCGCTGATTTCAATACTATAATTTCTTCTGAACCTATGATAGTCGTTAGAATTCCAAATATTGAAGAGGAATGGCAGCAGGGAACAGAACACATTATCGAGTGGGTGAGTTCTAGTTTTAACGATAACGTAAAGATCGAGTTGCAAGATGAAACTTCTGAAGAGCGGGAAGTGCTTGCAGCATCTACAGAGAATGATGGTGAATGGACTTGGGATATTCCATTAGAACAACTTTTAGGGGATTATAAAATTGTGATCTCTGATGCGGTTGATGGTAATCCCATTGATGAAAGTAATAATCCATTTCACATTATTGAGCCAACTACAGATTATACAATATATGAAATACAATATTCTATAACAGGTCCATCTCCTCTTGAGGGCGTACAAGTTATTACATATGGGATTGTAACTGCTGTTGGTGATTATGGTTTTTTTTTGCAGGATGGAACTGGAGCCTGGAACGGGATATTTGTTTATGAATATGGTACTACGATTAGTCAGGGTGATGAGATTGATATTACTGCTACAGTAGCAGAATATTATGACAAAACAGAATTAACTGATATTGAGGAATATATTGTTCTCACAAGTGGGAATCTTCTTCCCGAAGCTATTTCCCTGTCCACGATAGATGTAAATCAGGAAGATTATGAAGGTGTACTTGTGCAAGTTAATAATGCTGAATGTATCGATGATAGTTTGGGATATGGTGAATGGTTGGTTAATGATGGTTCTGGTGATGTAATAATAGATGATCTGATATATGCTTTTATTCCTGAAATTGGAGAATTCTACGATATTATTGGTGTTGTTGATTATTCTTATAGTTCATTTAAAATTGAACCACGTTACTCGAATGACATAAGCATTACCTCGTCAGTTCAGGAAGGTATTGTAAATATTGATTTTGATTTATATAATTATCCAAATCCGTTTAATCCATCTACAACGATTTTTTTTGAATTAACCGCAAAGGATGCTAAGAACGCAAAGATAACAATCTATAACCTGAAAGGTCAGAAAGTGAAGAATCTTTCCCCGAGCCTGTGTCATCCTGAGTTTATCGAAGGACAAGGGGAAATACAATATAAAGTTACTTGGGATGGTCATGATAATAATGATCAACCTGTTTCATCTGGGATATATTTTTATAAATTAATTTCCGGAGATTTTAAGCATACTAAGAAAATGCTTTTAATGAAATAAGTTCGAGTCGTAAGGAAGTATAACGACGACTCGAAGTGAAAGAGTAAATGAAATATCGTTTCAACTCGTCATTCTTTACGAGTCGAAACACAGTTCAAATTCTGCGAATAAATTTCCCGTAACCAGGTTTCTGTAAAATTCCTTTTTCTACATCAAATACGATCTTTCCGCGAACAACTGTTTTATCTATTGAACATGAAAATTCTGTGTTATTAAATGGTGAATACTTGCCTTTTGAATGGATCCGGAACTCATTAACAAGATAGGGTTTATTTAGGTTAATAATTGTAAAATCTGCATCAGTCCCAATTTGTAAGCTACCTTTTTCAGGAAATATTCCATAACGTTTTGCAGCATTCTCTGAGGTTAATTTTATCATTTTTTTCAGATCAACTTTTTCTTTAAGATAAAATTCAGAGAAAAGGTATGGAATCATTAGTTTTGTTCCCGGTATTCCATTATAAATTTTTGAAAAATCCTCAAACTTTTTACCTTTTTCATAATCACATCCGGCATGATCGGTCGTAATAAAATCAAGTGCTCCAGTCTTTAAACAATTCCTCAAGAAATCTCTGTCCTCATCATATTTTACAGGAGGTGCAGTTTTAAGTTTTCCTTTTAGAATTGGAAGGTCTTTGGATGTAAATTGCAGATAATGAGGGCAGGATTCGAAGGTGACTTCGAATTGCTTTTTGCTTTCCAAGATCAGCTCCGCAGCTTCTTTGCTGCTGATATGAACAAAGTGGACTTTGTTCTTTTTGCCGAGAGATGAGATGATTTTTTTAACTGCTTCCACCTCAGCTTTCACGGGTCTGGTCTTCACATAATTTTCCGGTAATTTCATTTGTTCATCTGTTAATTTGTGAATAGAATTCCAGATAATATTTTCATCTTCGGCATGAAAAGCAAAAAGGATTTCTGGAAATTGTTTGAAAACATTTTCGATATCTCTATAGGAAAGAGCTGCAAATGTTTTCATACCCGAAATTGTATAAATTTTAAACCCTACAACTCCGGC
>JAUVKM010000165.1 GCA_030596265.1 Candidatus Cloacimonadota bacterium | reverse complement strand
TTGATGAAATACGAAAGAATATTCTAGCCGGAGAAAAAGCAATTAGCCTTGAAGATATCATTTCACAGATAAAGTTAAGTCTAAGATTAATTGGTGATAAGAGCTTAGTCGAAGTGATAAATGGAACAGGAATTGTATTACACACAAATCTTGGACGTGCTCTTCTCGGAGATTATATTCTGGAAGAATTAAAACCGATTGTTTCCAATTATTCAAACTTGGAATTTGATCTGAAGACCGGACGAAGAGGTCAACGTAATTCTCATATTTCCGAATTGATGAAATTTGTTACACAAGCAGAAGATGCAGTTGTCGTTAACAATAATGCTGCTGCTGTGATGCTGATCTTGAAAACTTTTGCAGAAGGAAAGGAAGTTATAATTTCCAGAGGTGAGCTGATCGAGATCGGTGGATCATTTCGTATACCTGAAATAATGAAAGCCAGTGGTTGTAAGATGATCGAAGTGGGGGCAACCAACCGAACTAAACTTTCCGATTATGAAAATGCGATTACAAAAGATACAGCTTTGATTTTCAAGGCTCACAAATCAAATTATTATATTGATGGTTTTACAGAAGAAGTTGAATTATCTGACCTGTCCGATCTGGCAAAGGAACACGAGCTTTTATTCGTTTATGATCTTGGCTCCGGATTGCTTAGAAAACCGGAAGGACTTCCATTAGAAGATGAACCCGATGTGAGAAGTAGTATAAAAGCTGGTTGTGATATAGTCTCTTTTAGTGGAGACAAATTACTTGGTGGTCCGCAAGCCGGTATTATTGCAGGGAAATCTGATTTTATACAAAAAATTGCAAAAGATCCCATGATGCGAGCTCTGCGGGTTGGTAAAATGACAATTGCAGCTCTTTCTGCTGTTATGCGTTTTTATATGAAAGATGAGGATCTTTTAACTAAAGTTCCAATATTTGAAATGTTAAATCGTAAAAAGGGTGATCTAAAAAATCTTGCTGACAAACTTGTAAACGAACTTGATATAATTAGTGTCAAATCAGAAATTATTGAGAGTAAAGCACAATGCGGCGGTGGGACTCTTCCTCAACTGAAGATAGATAGTTTGGCAGTTAAAATAATCCATGACGGCAATAGAAATTATGCAAAGAAGCTTCATAAGAAATTGCTTGAATTGGATAAACCAATCTTAGGGATCTTGCGGGAAGGTGATCTGCTTTTTGATGTTTTGAGTATTAAGGATAGAGAAATTAAATACATTGCTGAAAGCATGAATTCAGTAATGAGAAAAAAATAAAAACAGAGTAATTAGTAAAGAACACTTATCTTTATAATTTTTTTATAAAAGGAGTCATTATGAAAAAGAAGTTAATTTGTTTTATTATTTTAGTGCTCTTGAACTTCAATTTATTTTGTGTTTCGAACAAGAAACTATTAAAACAGGAATTAGCAAGAAAGGAATATCAGGTAAAGGTTTTAAAGAAGAGCTGTGAAGAGCACAAATTGGAATCTGTTCTCACAAAAAAAGCAGATCTTCTTTATAAAGAGTATCGAGAGCTTAAAGAGAAAAATAAAGAAAAGAGATTACATAAAAATATAGATAAAGCATTCAATCTTTATAGGTTAGCTCTCAGTGTGTATGATCTGGAAAGAAGTAAGGAACAACATAACAGACAGGTTGAATCTCTCAAAATAACAAGAAAACAGCTTGAATATCTTAAAGATGATTTAAAGGAATTGAAATTGGAGCTTAAAAAATGAAAAAATATATATTCAAGCTATTATTTTTATTAATATTTCTAACCTTCAGTGAACATTGCAGGTCAGAAGAATTTACAATGGAGAAACTTGCTGAGTTTGAAACAGAACTCACAAAAATTTATCAGGAATATTTGGAAGCTGGAATTGCCCGTGAAGTTGATCTCTATCCGATAGTACTTGCAAGGATTGAAATGGCAATCGAACTATACTCCGATAATTATTATAGTAAGGAAGCTGAAGAAGAATTTGAAATGCTTCAGATTTTGACAGAAGCTGCGAAGATTCAAATGATAGCGGCAAAAAATTATGCTGTAAACCTGGAAGTACAGAAAGAAGGTGAGGAAATTCTTCGAGAAATAAATGAGATGAGAGAAGAAATAAGCAAGATTAAGCAGAGATTGGCAAATGAACGAGCGATTCGTATTCAAAAAGAACTTGAAGAGAAGAAAGCAGAAGCTGAACGAAAATTCTATAAACTTCGGAATGAACTTATAAATGTAAAAAGAGATGCTCGCGGAACTATTATATCAATGTCTGATATTCTTTTTGATATCGGTAAAGCAACCCTTTCCTATGAGCTAACAATCAGTCTGGCGAAAATAGCAGGTATACTACTTGTGTATCGAGATTCACGAATAATTATTGAAGGACATACAGATAATACTGGTTCTGCTGAATTTAATCAGATCTTATCGGAAGATAGAGCATATAATGTTAAGGAGTTCTTAATAGAACTTGGAGTTGATGAATATAGACTTAGTTCTACCGGTTATGGTTTTAGAAGACCAGATGCAAGTAATAGTACAGAAGAAGGAAGAAAAATAAATCGACGTGTTGATATAATCATTTCGGATCTTTAGGAACTTTTCATTAATTTGCTAAAGGTCTGAACTCAATAAAGAATAATAATAAAGAACCTGCAATTTTGCAGGTTCTTTAACCTCTATATTTTTGGTTACAAAGTTTGTCTTTGTAACCTTACTATTTAACATTACTAAGATCAAGATTGCTTCAGGAAGAAACGAGATTGATACTTCTGCGTAAATCTGCGTTGAATTATTTCAGAAAATCTATCCAATTCTTAAATCCTTCACCTGTTTTGGCTGATAATTCAATCACTTTCATTTTAGGATTAACCTTTTTAATATTCTCTTTTATATCTTCGATTTTAATATCAAGATAGGGCAGAAGATCGATCTTAGAAATAATGCATAAAGATGAAGTCTGAAAAGCCAGAGGGTATTTGAGGGGTTTGTCTTCACCTTCGGTAACGCTGAGTACAACTGCGTTCGTATGAGCTCCAACATCAAATTCTGCAGGGCAGACCAAATTCCCAATATTCTCTACAAAAAGTGTCTTTATACCGGTCAAGTCCATTTCATCAATAGCAGAACGTATCCAGGCAGATTCCAAATGGCAATCACCTCCAAATGCACCAGTGTTTATCTGGTATGCTTGAATTCCTGCCTTGGCAATTCTCTCAGCATCGAGAGTAGTTTGAATATCACCTTCTATTACACATATCTTATTGCCAAGTTCTCTGGCGGTTCTTTCCATTAAAGTTGTTTTCCCCGATCCTGGTGAACTCATCAGGTTAATAAAATTGATTCCTTTATCTACTAGATCATTACGTAATTCTTCTGCGATCTTGTCATTTGCACTTAAGATATTCTTCATTACTTTAATTTCTGTTTTATCCATCTATATCTCCTTCTTTTCGCCACAAAGACACAAAGAATCACGAAGTTGCTCTTTTAAGTCGTTTAATGTCTCTTTGTGTACTTGGTAGCCGATTTTTTATGTTTTTCAAAACATGGAATACAAACTACTTTACCATCTAGTTCACGAACTCTTGTTTCAGTTACTGTTTCACCACAGAATTCACAGTTCACAGTTTTTAATATCCTTGCAAATTCCGGCTCTGAAATCGTAACTTCTTCTATTTTAACGACTTCATTTTCAGAAATAGAAAGTATCCAATCGATCATTTCTTCTCTGGAAAGGTTTTTATTAGATAGCTTTTCTTTAAATTCTGCCGGTCTTGAAATTCTAATGGCTTTCTTGTTGTTTCTATAATAAAATGTATAAACCATCTTTCCATGATCTTTAAAAATTAAATTACCTTTTCCAAAAGTACAACCGGAAAGGAATTGGACAGCATCTGTTCCACAAGCGTCGTTTTCTACAATTGCAACTAGTTCTTCATCTTCTGCCCTCCCATGAGAAAAATAATCTAAAGCTGCCTTTGTCATGCGATAACCCATTGCAAGTCCGGGACAGCTATGACCATGAAATTGAACTGCTTCTAAATACGATTTCATATTTCTCCGGTTGTTGCTAAATTCAGATTTGCGTGTTTCACACCTTTTGCCGCTTTTAATTTGGTACACAGATTCTTCAATTCTTTTGGTTTGCCTTTAACGACGATGATCTCAAAACAATAATCGTGATCTAAATGTATGTGCTGTGATGATATAATAAGGTCATGATGGTCATGCTGGATATTAGTAAGGGTATTTACTAGATCTCGTTTGTGATGATCGAATACAATTGTGATAACACCGGTAATAATCTTATCTTCCTGCCATTCCTGTTTGATCAATTCTTCGCGAATAAGATCTGCAATAGCATTAGAACGATTTGAATAATTCTCTAACTTTATTTTTGCATCATACTTTTCCAGGAGCTCCTTATCTATAGAAACTCCAAATCTAATAAGATCAGACATTAACCCTCCGTGTTACGGATGCAAAAAACGTAACACAGAAATTCGTGTCAAATAAAAATTTGATTAAAATATTTTCTTATAAATATGACAATATGGATTACCACCGGTCTTGTTATAATAATCTTGATGGTACTCTTCAGCATCCCAGAATTGTGTAGCTTTTTCTAAGGCTGTTGCTACTTTGTAACCTTTATATATCAATATTTTGATGACACTTTTGGCAATATCTTTTTGATTCTCATCCGTATAGAAGATTACAGAGCGGTACTGCTCACCAATATCCGGTCCCTGCCTATCTACTTGAGTGAAATCATGGATCTCAAAAAAGAGCTTAACCAGCTCTTCATAAGATACTTGCTGCGAATCAAAAGTAATTTGAATTGCTTCTGCATGACCAGTTGTTCCAGTGCATATTTCCTTGTATGAAGGTTTTGTTTTACCCCCGCCAATATAACCTACTGAAATATCAGTTACACCTCCAACCTTTTGAAATAGATATTCAACACCCCAAAAACAACCACCGGCAAATATGGCTTTTTCCAATTTAGGTTTTTCCACAATAAAATTCAAAGAGATGGAATTCACACAATGACGTATATTCTTTTCAGTATAATTTTCACCTTGAAAAATGTGACCCAAATGTGCTCCGCAATTTGCACAGGTTATTTCGGTTCGAATTCCATCAGCGTCTGGAATTCGTTTGACAGCACCTTCTATTTCATCATCAAAACTGGGCCAACCACAATTGGAATCGAATTTATCTTCCGATCTGAATAAAGGTGCATCACATCTTTTACACAGATAAGTTCCTGTGACTTGATGTTTGTAGTATTCACCCGTAAACGGTGCTTCTGTTCCTTTGTGAACTATAACTCGTTCTTCTTCTGTATTGAGCTTATTAAATTTTATCATATCCTGTCCTTTTAAAGTAATTGTTAAAACTAATAAAAATATAATGTCTATTTTATATTTCAAAATCTCTCCTTTTACTTTTTAAGCAATTCTTACTTAAAAAACCAGTATTGAATCTTAATAGTCAAATATTTTTTCAAGTCTTCTAACAAATTCATTTCTAACCTTTTCTATATGTAATGCTTCTTGAAAATTTACGGTGATATTATCTTTTGTTTTATATCTTTTCGGTTC
>JAUVKM010000212.1 GCA_030596265.1 Candidatus Cloacimonadota bacterium | reverse complement strand
TCACTATTCATAATAACATCGAAATCCATCTCTGTAAGTGTAATAACATTTCCATTTTTATGAGTTGCATTTGTATAAACAATTTTGCCATCAACTACCACTTTTACAGATATCTTCATGCCAGTATACATAGCCTTCATCATCTTAATATCCTGATCACTAACTGTAGAATTGCTTTCCGGTTCTTCTTCATATTTTATATCTTCATAATCATCTTCAGCATCTTCTTGCGGAAAGATAATTGTAAGCTCAGAAGTTTTTCCTTTTTTGAATTTGAATGACATATCTTCTTTATCTTTACCCATTCCGGAAGAACTCATCATATTATCTGCTGGATTCTCATCAACCTTGATTTTTGTAATATCTTTAAAACTGTATATTACAAAATGTCCAAGCTTGCCATCTTTTTCCATGGGTTTGCTAGAAACATATTTAACACCCTCACCCATTTTTAAAGCTTCCTTTTTTAAATCATCAACATTATGATATACAGATTCATCTTTGTTTTCTTCGATCTCTCCACCACCAAAACTCGTAGCCATCTGCTTCATTTGATTGATAAAATCCTGTGACATTAACATAGTTTCTTCAATAGTTCCGCTGCCGTCTTTATTCACATTGATTACACGCTCAATCTGAAAACATCCTGATAAAAATAATAAAAGAAAAACTCCAATAATAACTAATTTGATCTTTTCCATATCTACTCTCCTTAATTTGATATATAAAAATCTTTGTTCTATGTATTTTCTGTCAATTTAATTTATATTCTCAATTTTACTTTCCAGTTGACATCAAATTAATCTTATTATTATTAGATTGCTGAATAATATTAATTATATGATGTTCATAATAGAGGAGTTAATATGAGCAATGAAATAAGAGTTAGGTTTGCACCAAGCCCAACAGGAAACCTGCATGTAGGAAGTTTAAGAACTGCATTATACAACTATCTTTACGCAAAAAAAGTGGGTGGAAAATTTATACTTAGAATAGAAGATACAGATCAAACACGTTATGTAGATGGAGCAGTTGAAAATCTTTTCACCACTCTTAAAGCGATGGGTTTAGAATATGATGAAGGTCCGGAAAAAGAAGGAGAATACGGTCCGTATTTTCAATCAGAAAGAACAGATATTTACAATAAATATGTTCGGGAGTTATTGGATAAAGGAAAAGCTTACAGATGTTTCTGTACGCAAAAAGAATTGCAGAAGCAACGTATTTTCCAATTAGCAAATGGACTCGATACAAGATATGATGGTCGTTGTAGAAAGTTAACTGAAAATAAGATTAATGAACATTTGAAAAATAATGATAAATTTGTAATCCGTTTAAAAATTCCTCAGGAGGGAGAGATTACTTTTTATGATGTAGTTCGGGAAAAGGTAACATTTCCGTGGAATATGGTTGATGATCAAGTCTTGGTCAAATCAGACGGATTTCCAACCTATCATCTGGCAAATGTCGTAGATGATCATTTGATGGAAATTTCTCACGTGATACGAGGTGAAGAATGGCTTTCCAGTGTTCCAAAACATCTCTTCCTTTATGAGGCGTTGGGGTGGAAACCTCCAAAGATGTGTCATTTACCTCTTTTGCTAAATCCTGATAAAAGTAAATTGAGTAAAAGACAGGGTGATGTTGCAGTGGAAGATTTCCTTAACAAAGGTTATTTACCAGAAACATTATTGAACTTTGTTGCACTATTGGGCTGGCATGCACCTGGTAATGAAGAATTCTATACACTAGCAGAATTGGAAAAAGTATTTTCCCTAAAACGTATAAATAAATCCGGATCAGTTTTCGATGTAGAAAAACTCAATTGGATGAATGGTCAGTATTTACGCAATATAGACCTAAAAGTAATTGCTGAATATGCAAAAAAATACTTTGAAAAAGCCGGATATCACATTCCAAATGAGAAACATTATTTTGAACTTGTGGATATTTCCAGAAACCGTATTCATAAGCTGGATGAAGTAGCAGAATTTGCTAAACCCTTCTTCAGTGAACTTGAATTTACTGAGGAAGATAAAGCAATATTAGAAACAGAAAGTTCACAAATTCTTTTCAAATTCTGGATCGATAATATCATAGATGCTCCTGAATTAAATGAAGATCTTATAAATGAGCTTTTAAAACGCTCTACACAAGAACTGGAGATCAAAGGGAAAAACCTTTATCCTCCAATACGACTTGCATTATACGGCAGTGCACATGGACCTGAACTTCCTACAATTATGGATATCCTGGAAAAAGAAAAAGTTATTGAAAGATTTGAGAATGCTCTTAAATAATATATTATGAAATATTATAAAAAATTAATCGGGGAAAGATGTTACCTGTCGCCCATAAATATTGAAGATGCAGATCAGTATTGTATCTGGCTCAATGATCTGGAAGTATCATCCAATTTATTAACTTTTGGGCAACAATTAAGCTTGGAAAGAGAGAAAATCATTCTGCAGGACATGATTAAGAATGGTGCTCAGATCTTTGCAATCGTTGATTCTGATAACGACAAATTGATTGGAAATTGCAGTATATTCCGTATTAACGAACGTAATCGTAAAGCTGAAATTGGTATCTTTATCGGTGATAAAAATTACTGGAGTAAAGGATATGGTTCGGAAGCTCTCTCACTGTTAATTGATTATGGATTTAATATTCTAAATTTGAACAGTATTATGCTGGAAGTTTTCAGCTATAATAAGCGAGCAATCAATTCATACAAAAAAGTAGGATTTAAAGAGATCGGACGAAGAAGAGAAGCTATAATCTTTGCCGGTAAAAAGCATGACGAAATATACATGGACATTCTGGCAAATGAATTTGAAAGTACTTATATTAAGAAATTTATAAAATAATTAAAGGATCTTATGTTCAATAAAATTAAAGGACAAGATAAAGCAGTAGACATTTTACAAAGAGCTTTAAAACAAAGTAAAGTAGCAAACAGCTATCTATTTTACGGACCGGAAGGTGTTGGTAAATTCACCACTGCTTTGTATCTTGGAATGGCTATGAATTGTCATTCTACAATGGATAAGCGTCCTTGTGGAGTATGCCTTTCTTGCAAAAAATTCCTTTCCTTATCACATCCTGATCTTATTTATATTTTTCCTTTTCCAAAAGAAAGTAATAAACCAGATATCTCTATTGAAGGAGAAATAAAGGTTGAAAAGATCCTGAATGAATATAAAGCATATATCGACAATAAAATTTCATCTCCTTGGAAAGAATATTTTTTCTCGAAGAATATTGGAATCAGAATTGCCAGCATACGCATGCTAGAACATAGGATACAGCTTTCTCCGAATGAGGGGAATTATAAGATATGTATAATAGAATATGCTGATACGATGACTATTCAAGCAGCTAATGCCTTCTTAAAAACACTAGAAGAACCACCGGAAGATACAATAATAATTCTCACAACTTCAAAACCGAACTCACTATTGCCAACTATAATTTCGCGTTGCCAGCAACTTCAATTCTATCCTGTTCCAAAAAGTAAGATTGAAGAAGAATTATTGCGTTATGAAACTTTGGAAATATTTGAAGCAAAAATGTTAGCTCGAATTTCTAATGGGAATATGGAAAAAGCTTTACGGTTAATGGAAGGCGGAAAAATTGAAGTAAGGGAACAAACTCTGCAATTTTTAACCTTTGTGATAAACAACAATGATTTGAAATTCATTGAATTATCAAATCAATTTAGAACTTCAAAAAATCTTACAAAATTGCAAGAGATGATCTCGCAACTAATTATCTGGTTAAGTGATATTACTTATTATAAGCATCAGCAATCTGAGATCACAAACCTAGATAAAACTGAGATTTTGGAAGTTCTTTATGAAAGAAATCCAAACGTTGAGGATTATGCACCGGAATTGATAAATTTTATGGAAGAGATGTTGCAAAGGCTTAATGGTCATGTAAATCCGCAATTGGTAATAATTGAAATATATAATAGATTCACAGATATTTTTTGCAGGTAAAAGAATTAGGACAGGATTTACTGGATAAACAGGATAAATTAAAAAAGAGTGGAAAAAATAATCCAATAAATTATTTTGATCACGTCAAAAAGAAATTGGATAGGATAAACTGGATTGACAAGATATAACTTGTAAGGATTGAGAGGATAAGGAAAGACATTATCCCGTTGATCTTGTTGATCATGTCGAAAGTTTTAGGAGAAATAATGGAAGATAAGATAAGATCAAAAAATAATTTTATTCGAGATATAATTAATAAAGATCTTTTGGAAGGGAAAAATAATGGTAGGATTCATACAAGGTTTCCACCTGAACCTAATGGACATTTGCATATTGGTCATGCCAAAGC
>JAUVKM010000256.1 GCA_030596265.1 Candidatus Cloacimonadota bacterium | reverse complement strand
GAAGCCATTTACAAAGAAAGGCATAAAAATTGGAAGGTAAATGAAGTTTCCGCTGAAGAGACCATCTTTATAAATAGTCGGATCAAGATAGATAAAAATGTGAAAAAGGCAGTCTTAGCCCTGCGGCAGGGTGAGTGTTTGTTTAATAGTGAAACAATTCTTGCTGCCAGATGCAATCCTAAGATAAAAAAAATCACTTCAGAGAGTATAAATGACTTATTTACTGATTTGAAAAGAATTGAAAATCCGGAAATAAACTGCTGGAAATATTTATGGGAGTTTATTGAAGAAAATGCCGAATATATAAAGCGAGATTTTAACGATATTTTCTACGATAAAGATAACTATTTTGAAACAGAACTGGGAACAACCGTGATAAATCCTTATAATGTGTGGATAGGGGAAGGAACTGTGATGAAGCCGGGTGTTGTTATTGATGCTACCGATGGACCTGTTGTTATTGATGAGAATGTGACGATATTGCCGAATGCAGTAATTATTGGTCCTGCCTATATTGGTAAAGGTTCAACAATAAAAGTAGGAGCTAAGATCTATGAAGGAACTTCTATAGGACCTGTCTGTAAAATTGGTGGTGAAGTAGAAGAGACAATCTTTCAAGGTTACACTAATAAACAACACGATGGGTTTTTAGGTCATAGTTATCTTGGTGAGTGGATCAATCTGGGAGCAGATACAAACAATAGCGATCTTAAGAATAATTATAAAACTGTTTCTATATATTTCTATCCTGATAAGAAGAAGATTGATTCTCAAAGTCATTTTTTAGGAGTTATTATCGGAGATCATTCTAAAACCGGAATTAACTCTACTATAAATACAGGGACAGTAATTGGAATAGGCTGCAGTTTGTTTGGTGCAGACTTAATAAAAAATCATATTCCCAGCTTCAATATTGGGACAGGAACAAGATCAGCTGAGTACATTTTGGAAGAGTTTATAGAAACTGCAGTTCTTGTGAAAAAACGTAGAGGTTTGAAGTTCTCTGAATCAGAGAAAGAGCTTTACAGTAAAATCCATAAACAAGTTTTTTGATTTTTTATCTGAAGTAGAATAGATTGATGATAATGGAGTTATAATGCAAGAATATATAAAAGTAGTTTTCCGAACCGGAAGAGAGGGCTACTATCTTAATAATAAAGAATACAATATTGAACCTGATATAGATGTTATTGTTAAAGTTGAACGTGGTGAAGATATTGGACAAATCGTGAATTGTTCCGTGCTTATGGATCAAATAGAAAAAAAACCTGATGAAAAAGAAATTACTTCGATCAAGAGATTAGCAACTGAAGCTGATATTAAACAACTAGAAATAGTAAAAATGAAAGAACTCGAAACTGAGAAGAAATTTCTGGAATTGTTAAAAAAACAACCCTTTATTATGAAACTTTTACAAACTATATACCAGCTTGATGGTAATAAGCTCACGTTTTTCTTTTCTGCAGACGGCAGGATCGATTTCAGAGATTTTGTAAGGGAACTTGCTTCCGAATTTGAAACCAGGATCGAATTACATCAAACATCCGGTAGGGAAGATGCTCGAAGATTAGGTGGACTGGGGATGTGTGGGAAAACCTATTGCTGTGTAACTTTCCTCAGGAAATTCAATCAGGTTACAATTCAGATGGCAAAGGATCAAAACTTATTAAGTAATCTTTCCAAAATATCAGGTCCTTGCGGTAGATTACTCTGTTGCCTGCATTATGAGGAAGAGTTTTATCTAGAAAAATCAGAGGAGTTTCCTGAACTGGGGCAGGTTGTTAGATATAAAGATCAGAAGATGTATGTGGAAAAGAACGATTATTACAATAATCGCATAAATCTAATTGGTGATGATCATGAGCGCTTCGTTGTTACTTTGGAAGAGTTTAAAAAGATAGAACAACAAGATGATAAAAAACGTTCTTGAGCTATTACCCGAAGAATTAATTCAGCAGTTATTAGATATTGGTGAGAAAGAATACAGAGCAAAGCAGATTCTGAATTGGGTATATAATAAACATACAACAGATTTCAATGAGATGACATCTCTCTCGAAAGCGCTCAGAACTAAACTTCAAAGCATTCTGAATATTACAATTCCAAATATTATTACAAAATCCAGTTCTTGTGATGGAACTACAAAATATCTGCTTTCTCTACAAGATGGAAGTAATATTGAAATGGTAATTATCCCAAATGGAAAAAAAAATACACTATGTATTTCATCTCAAGTAGGATGTGCCAGAAAATGTGAATTTTGTGCTACGGCAAAACTTGGACTTACACGTAATCTGGAAACGCATGAGATTACTTCCCAAGTATTTCTAGCAATTAAAGAATTGGGTGATAATAAACTTACAAATATTGTTTTCATGGGGATGGGTGAACCTCTCGATAATTTTGATAATGTTATTAAAGCAATACGAATAATGCAGCATGATCTTTGTTTCAATTTTAGTCCAAGAAGAATTACAGTTTCTACTTCAGGTGTAATTCCACAAATCACAAAACTAGCTGATACCGGATTGAAACTTAAGTTAGCAGTTTCCCTTAATTCAGCAATTCAATCTAAGCGGGAAACGTTAATGCCGATCAGTAAAATATATCCATTATCCGAACTAAAAAAAACCTTGATAGATTTCAGAAAAAAAACACCTTATCGCATTACGTTCGAATATGTGATGATAAAAGATTTTAATCTTGGGAAAGAAGATGTGAAAGCGTTACTAAAATATCTGGGAGATATTTCATGTAAGCTGAATGTGATAAAATGGAATAAAGTTGATGATCTCCCGTATGAGACACCTTCAAATAGTGAGATTGATAGATTTATAAATTCTATGAATGTTTTAAGTTCTGCTGTTACTTATAGAAAAAGCCGAGGAGCTGATATTGATGCAGCTTGTGGACAATTAGTAGCAAAGAACATTTAAATAAGGAGTGATCATGAAGAATTTTGATGTTAGTAAACTTGCTAAAATGATCGATCATACTGAATTGAAATCAAATTCAGGAGAGAAAAAGATTAAGAATCTGTGTGATGAAGCTAAACAATACGGATTTATCTCGGTTTGTGTGAATCCGGCAAATGTAGAATTCGTTACAAAGCAATTGGAAGGGAGCGATGTATTAGTTTGTAGTGTCGTCGGTTTTCCGCTGGGAATGAATACTACCGAGATAAAAGCATTGGAAGCTAAAAAAGCAGTTGAACAGGGAGCTACAGAGATAGATATGGTCATCAATGTTGGAGCAATGCGAGATGGCAAACACGACTATATCAAAGAAGATATAAGGGAAGTTGTTCAGGCAAGTGCACCTGCACATGTAAAAGTAATTTTAGAAACATGCTATCTTACTGATGAAGAAATTGTGAAAGCTTGTGAATTAGCTGTTGAAGCTGGTGCCCATTTTGTAAAGACATCTACAGGTTTTGGTGCA
>JAUVKM010000286.1 GCA_030596265.1 Candidatus Cloacimonadota bacterium | reverse complement strand
TTGCCCCTTTTGGAGCTGCAGGTGAACCTGCAGTAAGCCATGTTTCTCCAAAACAAGAAGGATAACTACTACTTGCAAAATTCCCACCACCACATACAATACTTGTTACCATCGGCAACTTAAATCCATTACTTAGAGAGTGAATCCCATTTATGTTGAATAAATCACCATAGTTTCCATACCAATAGCTCGAAGATCCATATCCACGGTAATTCAAAAACGTGTAGCCGCCATTGATCATATTTACTAAGGAACTCATATTATTTTGATATGGAGAGAAAAATGTATCTACAGCTGTAAATTCATAATCGAGTAGTTTATCACGAACCTCCATCACAGTTTCTCTGGCTGAATAGAAGTCCCAATATTCAACAATACAACTCATCATTAGGGCTTTATTCTGCCAATCATCTTCAATTAAAGGATCACTCTCATAATTTATTATTTTGCTAATTATCGTATTTAATTCTAATTGTGAACGAACAGAAAAGCGTCCAACAAATATATCGGGAAAATAATCATCGCCTTCTAAAAGTGAATAACTATGATCACTTACATCCCATGGGGTATAATAACCTTGCACATAGAATGCCGGCACAACGATAGATCCATCGACATCACCTACCAATACAACATATTCAGGAGGGATTTCCCAATTATCATAAGCATTTTGGATATAGTCTTTAATATCATTTGTAGTATAACCGGTTTCGGATAGAGTTGCAACTCTTGTTTTATAGCCCAGTTTTTCTTTCCAACGCAAGAGGGGATCTAAAAGAGAGGCTATATTATCTTGAGTAATAAAGAGATATTGTCCGTTTTGCTCAGTTCGAATAGTTATATTTCCTTGAATCATTGATTCGGCAATATTGGAAAATGAATTAATATTGTTTTGTTTTAATTTTGGATTATTTGTATTAGTTTCATCTAAAATCAGGTTGATTTCTATGTTATGTATGATTCTCAATTTATTTTGAACTGGATTGTATTGTATAGGAGATACCGCAATTTGCGAGAATCTGTATGCACCCATGATATTCGGATCACTAATTGTAACTATCTCTGAAGGGAGCCATTCGTCTTTGTTATATTCAGCAGTATTTATTTTGCAGTCATCAAAAAAACCGGTGGATAAAACCGCCTTATCCAGCTCGATGATATTTTCATCGTATGAAATATTTTCTAAAACATAATTACCTGTATTTGGAAGCTGAATAAGTTGTGTGTAGATCGGTAATTCCGGTTCTCCAGCTTTTCCGGATGAAGAACAGTCTTTAATATGCAATTGTGTAAATGTATCATTTTGTGAGCTTTTCTCTGTGAACTCAATTCTATCGAAGCTTCCTGAGATTTGAATTGAATTTCCCGAAATATCCAGATTGATTGCCCCTGAGGTTGTGATAATTAACAAAATCATTAATGTAAGAATATTTTTCATTTAAAATTCCTTATTTTTATTTGGTTATTTATTACGCAAAAATCGAGCCATAAATATCCAATGAAAGTGAAAATTTTTAACTATTTATTAATTGTAAAGATTATTTTAATAAAAGGCATTTTTTTGTGTTTACATGTTTCCCTTTGTAATCCATTTTATAAAAATAGATCCCGGATGAAACATTTTTACCTTTTGAGTTTGTACCATCCCAAACAACAGAATGCTGACCTGCTGTTAGCTGATCGCTGACAAGCTGTTTCACTTTTTGTCCCTTGATATTGTAAATGGCTATATTTGTTTTACCATCTGTATCTTTTATAGCAAAACTAATTGTTGTTTGCGGATTGAACGGATTGGGATAATTAAAATTAAGAATAGCGTTTATATATTTTGGGATTTCATTTCCATCTATAGTAACATAATTTTCCTCGTATGCAGTATGTGTAAATTGAACTGATGAATTTAATGGAAGTTCATCAGTTTTTATCTGTAGATAATAATAGTCATTTGGATTAATAATCATATCCGGGAAAGGTGTTTTTTCTTGCCACTCTTCCCATTCGATCAGTCCGGTATTATCGAACCATGCATATGAATCTCCTGATAATGGAGGGTCGTTATTTGCAACAATATCGAAGTAATTTGTGTTCCCCGGGACTTCAATTTCGGCAGAGTAATATGTCCATTCAGTATCACCGTTAATTGGTTCAAAGTTATCTTGTCCCAACAATGTCCCACCGGTTCTGTTATTATAAAATCGTGCCTGAATCATTACTCCTTCACAATTCTCTGTTTTTATATAGCCATGAACAGAGTATTTCCCTTCGGATCTTTTCTTCATTCTATTTTCCAGATTTGTAATAATATTATATCCGTTGGCAGAGTTTTGATGAATACATAAAGATAGTTCCCCATCATAAAATTCGATATCATCAAGCCATTCATCATTACTATTTATATTCCAGATACTGGCTCCTTCGTCTTCATAATTACCAAACCAGATAAGTTCTCGACCAACCCTGAATTCAGAGTTATTGCCATTTGATATAATGTTTATACTGGATATATTTCCCCACTGAGGAAGATGTATTATCTGTGAGACATATTCATCTCCAGTATAAGAAAACTCTAAGTTCTCAGAATATTGTTCATCAATTACTAACATATTAAGTGTATCCAAAATTACATTTGCTTCAATTTCAGCCAAATCAACACTTAAATATGTATTGAGATCTTTAGATTTCATCTTGATATAATTTAAGATATGTCTGCCGAGATCACCAGTTGCGATCTGTGGAATAAAATCATCTATGAAAACCGGTTTTATGCTGAATGCACTAAAACCATCTTCATCAATTGAAGTGTTTAGAACCATAGATGGGAAAGTTTCAAAATAGCTAAGATCAAAGGCAAA
>JAUVKM010000269.1 GCA_030596265.1 Candidatus Cloacimonadota bacterium | reverse complement strand
AGCCATCGGGTTTGAACCACAAGTAGTTATACCAATCGCTTTGGGGGCGTCAGCCGCGATGTGCATGCCGATTTCTACACCTCCAAATGCTCTGGCTTATGCTTCTGGAAAAATTTCGATTAAAGATTTTATATCAGGTGGTATAATTATTGGAATATTGGCCCCCTTGATTTCTGTGTTATGGTGTTTTTTTGTTTTTAATAACTGGTTGTAGTGGACTGGATGAAATAGTAGAAATTAATAATGATGAAATAATACAACCTAAAGTAAGTATGCAGATTTATCCTAATCCGTTCAATCCTGAAACAACTATCTCCTTCTCAATTCCTGAAGAGAGCAAAATTGAAATAGTAATATACAACCTGAAAGGACAAAAAGTAAAACAACTTGTTAACGATAAACTTGCTGAAGGTCAACACTCAATAATCTGGAATAGTAAAGATGAAACAGACAAAAATGTAGCATCCGGTATTTATTTTTATAAATTATCCGTGAACGGCAAAACTGAAGCGGTGAAGAAATGTATCCTTTTAAAATGAAGGATGCTTGTAACAAAAGCCTCCACATCCGGATTGAGAGAAAAGCAAGAAGAATCGTGGCGCACGGAAAACATTAAGTACCATTAATAAAATAAAAGGAGAACTTATGAAAAAAATGATTTTTGCAGTTTTAGTTATATTTGTTTTCTACTCCAATATTAGAGCTGTTTATCATAAAATTGGGCATTACCCAACTGATAATCTTTCTGTCGATGGAGAATTAATTGGCGATAATCTGTTTCTTTTAGAACTTGATAAAATTACTATTTTGGATGTCAGTAATCCTGCAAATCCAGAAATAATTTCAGAAACATTAATTAATTCTTTAGCTCAAGATATTATGATTCAAGACAATATCGCTTATATAGGTGGTTTAAATCGTATTGATTTATTCGATATTTCTGATCTTGAAAATCTTCTTCCGCTTTCAACAATTCCAGTAAGTGGTTGTATTTCTATTTCTATAAACAATGAAAAGTTATATGCTGCTTGTGGTCAGAGTGGTATATATATTATAGATATATCAAATCCACAATCCCCAATTATAGAAGCACATTATGGTGAATATTGGAGATCAATTCTCATCGATGTCGTCTGGCCTGCTGCTTACGTTGATAATTACGAAAACGCTATTAATATATTTAATATTGAAGATATCAATAATATTGAACTTGTTGGTGTAATACCATCATATTCTGATCACTTCATTATTAGTGAAGATAAAATGTACACAAATGCAGAACAAAATTGCATTAATGTATTTGATTTAAGCAATCCATTAAACCCGATACAATTATCTTCTCTTGAAGGAGTAGGTAGCCCACTTGCTGTAGATGAAAATGTTTTATACACACGTGGTAATGGAATCGATGTATTTCAAATCAATGATAATTTTGAACTTTCCCCACTTGGAATGTACGACAGTTGGGCAGTTGTCGAAGGATTTGAAGTATCAAATGGAATTGCCTTTGACATCACGAGATGGGAAGGTTTGCAAATATTAGATATTTCTAACCAAATCGAAGAAAAGTGCATTGGTAGTTGTGGATTACCAATATTTCCAGTAGAGATGAATCTATATGAAAATGCAATTTATTTAAATTATGATTACAATGAGATGGCTGGAATAATCGACATTTCAAATTTTGGAGATCCCACTTATTTTCAATTTCCAAATACTGAATCCCAGCTTGTTAACTTCTCACTATGGAATGATGTTCTATTTGCAAATGATTGGTTTAATATCTATTCATATGATTTATACAACCCATTTGAGCCACAATTACTTGAAACATTTGAAGGAATTCCTGGCGGTAATACTTTATTAACAATGGACAATATACTAATCCAATTTGATTATTCAGAAATTATAATATATTCTATCAATAACTCAGCACAAATCTCTGAAATCGATTTATACAATGATGTCGGATATAAAACAGCTTTTGAAGCAAACAATGGATTCATATATTATTCAATTTATCAGGAAGGAATAAAAATAATTGATCTTGAAAATCCTGAGAGAATTGATTTTTATCCAATAGAAAATTTTATTGGAGGAATGAAAATAAATGACAACATCCTTTATGTTTCTTCTGAGAATGAGATAATTTTGTTAGATATCACTGATCCAACCTCAATTGAGTTTATAACATCTATTCAACTACACGAAGATTCTGAATTCATCGCACCTGTAATAATAGATGGCAATGATTTAATAATCGCTGATGCAAGCTGGAATGAGATATCTGTTTTTGACATATCAATTCCTGCTATTCCAACATTAATTGAGAGTTATAGTGGCTGTAGAGAAGTTCGTGAAATGCTATTAATAGACGACTATCTTCTTACTGGAAATAATAGAAGTGGTTTTGCAATAATTACTTTAGATGGTTTATTAGAATCTAATGAAAATGAAATAATTCCTAATTTTTTTAATTTGAAAAATTATCCAAATCCATTTAATCCAACAACAAGGATCAGTTTTTCCTTACAATCTAACACTGAAGTTGAACTTACAATCTATAATATCAAAGGGCAAAAAATAAAAACTTTAACTCAATATGAATACGCAAAAGGTTCACATTCGATAATTTGGAATGGTGATAATGAAACTGGGAAACCAGTTAGTTCGGGTATATATCTCTATAAATTAAAAACAAAAGATAATCAAAAAACGAATCGGATGTTATTATTGAAATAATAAATTCTATAGAAATGGTACTTAACACACAGCTCTATAGCCAAGCAAGGAGAAAAGTTTACAAGCTTTTGGCTTGCAGGAAGAATGTGGCGTTTCCAAACATTAACCACAAAAAAAGGAGCAGATCACTCCGCTCCAATTATTAATTATAAATTATTAATTACTAATTAATCTTCTATAACTTCTACATTAGCACGCGGAATAGTAACTTTTTCACCATTTTCAAGTTCGGCTTCCAGGATACGAACCATAGTCTCGCTTTCCACTTTAGTAAGTTTTTCCGGTAAGCCTGTAACCTTTCCCAGTAGCCCGAAATTAGGCTGGCGGATCACACGGATAGTAGTACCAATTTCCAAAGTAGCCATCTTAGCTTCTTCAACCTTGAGTTCTTCTTTCTTGAATTTAATAGGAATAATGATCTCAGGGCGCATAACGCCAGCTCTGATCTGAGTAATTCCGTGGATCGAAGCTTTATGTCCCTCGAAGCTTTTAAGCAGCTCAAAACAACTTTTTGCCATTTTGATAACACC
>JAUVKM010000049.1 GCA_030596265.1 Candidatus Cloacimonadota bacterium | reverse complement strand
AGTTCATTTTTTATACTTCGGTTCCCATTCAAGTTCCGGTTTTTCATAACTCAGGTTCCATAGATATTTTTCTATCTTTTCTTTCAAGCTTTTATCGATCTCTTTCTTCACAGGATAAACTTTTGCATTCACAATTCTTTCCACAATGTTTAAGGTCGCATTTATTGTATTATCCAATCCACTATTCGAGATAAATTTCGGATGGTCATCGGGAGTATGAATTCCACTGCTGCCCTTACCGCCAGCTCTGAATACATTCACAGAAGGGATTTCATAAGGTGTGAACGGTATACAATCACTGCTGAAAATATCGAGTTTACTATTAAAAACCATCCCGATCTCTTTAGTAATTCCATCCAGATATCCAAGTAGTTCTTTACTGCCGATAACATTCAAATGATCTGTTCCAATAACATCCCCGGCTACATCTACATTAACTACAAAATTTACTCTTTGTTTCAATTCTTCCAAATGCTGTTTTACATAAGCCTGACTTCCCAATAATCCCAACTCTTCACCCGAAAAGAAGATAATGCGCAAGTCACGCAGTGGAGTATGTTTGGAAAAATATTCCGCAACTTTGAGAAGTGTGACCGAACCTCCTGCATTATCAGAAGCTCCCGGACTGCGAGAAACAGAGTCGTAATGCCCAAAAACTAAAGTAAGATTTTCATCGAATCCTTTTCCCGGAATATCCACAATAATATTCTGCGCAGTTCTTTTCTCAACCTGCTGCTTAATTTCAATTTTAATATGTTTACCTGATTTTTTCATCAGTTTTATAGCATCATCATGGGTTACATTCACAGAATTTACATAACCATCTTTATAGGTTTTCTGCCTGTGTGATGAACTGTTAGCTTTTTTGTTCGGGCTGCCAATTCCAATATAAGCTTTCACTTTGCTTTCAACTAAGTTTAGTGCTAATTTACGCGAAAATCCATAACTCATAATGATCTTATCTTTAAATGCTCCTTTGTTATAGATCACAATATCAGAATTATCCAAAAAAACCAACTCACCCTCAATAATCGCATTTTCATTCAATCCATGCGGATGAGCAAAATACTCTTTGCCATCAGCTATTATCTTTGCTGAGCCGGTATCAAATGAAGTAATCTCAAATGGTTCAAATTTTGGTTTAAATCCCAATTCACTTATGTAATTACTCAGTATTTTAGCTGCTTTTCGTTCATTCTCACTTCCCGCCAGTCTTTCAAATCCGATTTCTTTAATTACCTTGTATGGATTTATCATTTTCTCCTCCAATTATTTATTCACCTCATCCCGTATGAGTCGGCTTTTCATAGAAAAACGATCTCATTTTCCAACCTTCTCCTACAAGGAGAAGGAGTAAATATCTCTACCAACTAGTTTCCTCTCCTCCTAGGAGAGGATTAAGGTGAGGTATTTTTTAATAATATTTTCTATATTCATATTTCATATCAGTTTCATCACCCTGATTCAAATTATTTTTATATAAATATTTTCTTAATTCATTCATCCACTGGGTTTTATTCCCTTTATATTCATCAACTGCAATTTGCGTTCTTCTAATATTAGAAGTAAACAGTCGTGAAACAGCAATATCTCCCCGTAAATGTGGGATCAAATCTCCTAAATTCTTTATATGTTCTTCAATTGAATAAACTGGAATATTTTTCATTTGAGCTAGCTTAGTTTTTCTATATACAACCAAATTATGGAATTTTACCTGTTTGATATATTTATTGGAAGATACCCACTTAATTGTTTTAAGCATATCATCATAAGTTTCATCCGGGATGCCCATGATAAGATGTACGCCAACGGTTAATTCGGCTTCACCACATATTTTTATTGCTTCTTCTACCTGCTCAAATGTGTGACCACGATTTAATAATTCCAGGCTCTTGTTGTGTATCGATTGCAAACCAATTTCAATTGCAACTGGAACTTTGTAGGAAGTTAATAATTCTGTTACTTCTTCATTTACATAGTCCGGTCGAGTAGAAACAACAAGACCAATAACTTCAGGATTAGAAAGAGCTTCATCATACTTCTGTTTTAAGAATTCTATATCTCCAAAAGTGGAAGTTTCATCTTGAAAATAGGCAAGTAATTGAACATCTCCGCAAGCTTTTTTAATTCTTGGGATTGCATCGTTGTATTGTTCTTCAATTGAAAGATCATGGGATTGATATTCTCCGGTAAAGGTATGCGGATTGCAAAAAATACAGCCACCATTTTCTATACGGTGAGGACAAGCCTTCCCCGTGCTTAATCCCACCCGGAAAATCTTCTTCCCAAATTTATTTAATAGATACGCAGAATATGTATATATCCTGTATTCAAGCCTTTCTTCCATATGTCAATTACAAAAATGTCGATTGTGTTTGTTGTCAATAAAAGGATTGAAAGAACAAACTAAAAGCAATAAATTATATTTGACTTTTAAATATCATTTTCCTCAGGGACTGGAATTCCTTCTTTTTTACAAATATCTTCTAATCTTCTAATTGACCATTTAGCATAATAATTAAAAAAGTATCCAAAGGGCTGCTGAAGAAGTTCAATTAATGTTTCAGTACCCTCATCATATTCGAATTTGATTACTGATTTGACTTTTTTAAGATCTTGTCGGGAAAGTTTGAGAGGTATAAATACCATTGCATCTCCCAGTTTAATCCTTATATCACCTAATCCTTCATTAAGAATTTTTTTCCTAGCTCTGTTCACCTCTCTTTCTCCAACTTCATAAAGTACATTTAGATATTTCTCAAATAGGATATATTCATTTAACATAAATCCAATTTCATGATCTTGAAATGCATTCCAAAACTTTAATGAATGCTCAATACAGATGAATCTACCCAGCATAAATGAGCCGGCATTAAAACCTTTCTGATTATTATCTAAACAGGATTGTATTGCTCTTTTGAAGAATTTAACTTTTCTGGCGGGTGTAAATAGATCATATATTTTATTTTGATCCTGATGAGATCCAAGTTCACTTAATAATATCTGTTCAACATAATATTCTGTGTTAGAATCAAACCATGAATTTACGATTTTTTTTGCTTTCTCGGGCTTTTTCTTCAAATCATTTCTTATAAGTTTTATCAGATCATCAAGTTCTGAAATTTGATCTAATTCCAAATTTTCTACAACTGTATCATATACTTTAAAGGCTTTAGCCATATTTATAAATACATTCTCTTCTTTGGGTTTCATAATGAGTTTTTCACCTTCCACATATTTCTGGAATCTGGCTGGAATATAAGTTGCTTTTCCCAAATATATATTTTGCTTTTTACTAGACATTGTAACCCAGTCACCTTCAGTTATTTTTACTCCATTTTTATTTACCAGTTTGTTATTATTAAATTGAATCCCGAATTTTTCAAGGTCTAAGAATGCCGGTACACCATATCCCCTGCAGGCTGTAACAACATGTATTGCCGCAGGGGTTAAACTCACAATTGCATCCATCTCACCCATCACGATGGTATCTGTAGGCACAAAACTCTCTTTACAAAAACAAACTTTCTCACCACGCTTTTTCGCATCCAGAGCAGAACCCGCAGAGAAATATGCTTCAGCAGAAACTGCAGAACGAGGTAATACGGAGATTCCTTTACCAAAAAATTCCAGGGTTTCTAATGATGTTCTTTCGATCCTTTCAGAAAAAATTTGATTGAGATGATATGGTTTAATTAGTTCTATTAAACGTTTCTCGCTGATAATTTTCTTTTGGAATAGATCAACTGCTGAGAGCAAGATTGCTCTTCCTGTTAATTCAGAATTATTCAACTGCAAAATTGCGAAAAGATGTGAATTTCCATCTGATTCAGCAGCAAATTCTATTGTAACTGGAGATTTCTGTGTTTTCTCTATTTGAGCTAACAATGGTTCAAAATGATATACAGCAGGAAATTTAGCTTTTAAAGAATCTCTTTCAAAAAATTCATTATCTTCAGCTTTAACTAAGCCGGTCATGATCTCTTCTCCAAAGATATTAGGCATACTTTCTATCTGAATACCCAAACCTGTCCGTGAGTGACGGCTATACAAAACTCCTGGATACGATTGTTCATTACGTATGGTCCAAACCATTTTCTGCATGATAAGAGATGGATATTTTTCTACATTCCTAAAGAATGTAAGCAACAGATCATGATTTTGCTCATAATATTCATAAGCACGTTTCACGAAGAAAAATACCTGATATAAGGCATCTGTAAGCAATCTTTCATCTCGAGTTGCAATCCGATTATATAAAATTTCAATTAGTGTTTTGATATCTTTATTTTCCAGCTTTATCGAATCATGATGCTTACCAAAAAGATGATAATCTATCGTTTGCAAATTGTTCAAGTAGATTTTTCCTGCTGCAATTTTACCAAGAGTTTTACACAAAGCTTTATAAGATTTACCTGTTACTCCAGCATTCAGAAAAGTAGGCATTACACCCGGAATATAGGAAGGCATGGCACTACGAATAGCAAAAATAAGCGGGTCTTCCTCTGAATCAAGTTGCTGAGAAGTTAATTTTTCCAGATTTCTAATTGTCTCTATAATATAATTCTTTCTAACGCCATTACTTAACAGATCTGATTTAGAAGTAAGAATGCAAAAATCTGGAACGGGATAGCCTTTCTGGATAAGCTTCAACAACATTGTCCCTTTATGACTTATCAGTTCTTCTGTATAATCCCCAGTACTATTTGATGGTACAACGTAATCATTCTCATAAAAAGATAATTGATTTAGATCATTTTGAATATCATTAAAATATGTTTTAACTATTTTATCAGCTTTTAATTGTAGATTTTCATCACCGTTTCTGCCGGCAATCAATAATTCCAGTAATTTTTGATTATGCCTATTATTATTCTTACAGAAATAGAGACTTTGCAGGGAAGATAGTGTTAATTTTTCCTTTGGATTATCTAAGCATTTATATTTTACTTCAACCGGCAAAAATCCTGTTAGATCATTGGAAATATTGTCGTCGTTGTATTCTGTTAGGTAACGAGCAACATTGAAATTAGGATAATTCCCTCTAAAACTAAATTCTTTGATCATTTGGTATTTCTTCTCCATATGTATACCATATTTTTTCAAATATCATCTCATTTCCTGCCATTATCTCTTCTGGGAATTTAAGTAATGTTTGATGAGATTTATGTCCAGATTTTTTATGTTTGACGTAGAATAAAATTTAGCAATATTTTGAATTGTTATTTTTCGTTTTATTAATAATCTTCATTAAAGTAAGGAACATATTATGGAGCTTAAATAAATATGTTGAAGAAGAAAGAAGAGAAAATGAACAAAATTCTATCATGGTTACTTTCCGGTGATACAGCTATTCAGTTTCAAACAAAACGTGATCTGCTATCAGCTAACAAGAAAATATTGGAATCCCTCTACTGTCTCCCTCATAACTAAGGGAGAACATAAGAAAATATGAGAGAATTTTCTTCTTCTCGCTGCTCTACGTTTCCCTTTCATTGAAAGGGAACTGCAAGGGATTCATAGCTGTAGAATTCTCCAAAATTTCAGGTAATTTCCCTTGCATAAATTTCAAAACATCTTGCAGGTTCTTTTCCGCCCTATCAGTAAGTCCTTTATCAAATTCCAAATCCCATTCAAATCCTTTTATGTGAATTAAATATGTTTGTGGAATCTTATTATAAATTTGCTTACAAAGGCTAAGAACAACACCCGGTGAAATTGCATGCATCGTAAATTCTACTTGAGCGTTGCTGAATTCTACTTCTGAAATTTCAAAGCCTTTCAGTTGTTCCATTGAAGCATCGACAAAAAATACAATATCATAACCGGAAATAGTATCTGCATCTTCGATATTCAGTTGATAATTTGAATCGAAGAAAATATTTTTGTAACCATTTTCATCAACCCAGGTTTCCATTTGCTCAATAAAGCGAATCCCGAGAGCATCGTCTTGTCTCCCGGGATTGCCGTATCCATAAAATAATATTTTTTTATCCATTATAATCATCAAACCTTATTCAGTCATTGCGAATTCTCTACTTAGCAGCTTCGATCGAAACAATCTCAAATTTCAATAAAAATATAGATTGCTGCGGAAGAAACCTGAATAAGATTCCTCGCAAAGACGGATTTATCCATTTTTAAGTTTTCTGTCTAATTCCTTACCATTTGCATCTAGTATTACTGTCTCTAACGGCATTTTGCCAAGAGCATGAGTTGCACAACTAAGGCAAGGGTCATAGGCTCGAATCGCTACTTCCACAGCATTCATCATTCCTTCAGTAATCTCAGTTTGTCCGTTCATAAATTGTTTAGCTGCAAGATTTACAGCAGTATTCATAGGAATATTATTATTCGTTGTAGAAACTATTAAGTTTGCCATCTCGATCTGATCATCATCATTAATGCGATAATGATGGAATAGGGTTCCGCGAGGAGCTTCCAGAAGACCTACACCTTCTCTTCCTTTTGTTCCTTTCACAACAAGTTCACCACTCATCAGATCAGGATCATTAAGTAGTTCTTTCATCATTTCTGCACTGTGTAGAATTTCGATTAGGCGTGCCCAATGCATATGCATACTCATTCCATTCGGCTTGCCGTTTGTATATGCTTGGAATATCTCAAATTCTTTTTGCGCTAATGGAGATGGAATAAAATCACAAGTATTCATACGTGCCAAAGGACCAACACGATACCAACCATCCTTCTTACCAATTGATCTGAGATATGGGAACTTCATGTAACTCCAAGATTTTACTTCTTCATCAATATATTCCAGATAATCTTGATAATCGACATCGTTCAGGATTTTCTTTCCATTGTTATCGATACAACGTAAAACACCGTGATAAAGATCCATCGCGCCATCTTTTCTAACCAAGCTTAAATGACTGGATGGGAATGCTGCAAATTTATCTATCAGATCTTTATTTTGTGTATGATATCCTTTAAAGAAATCTAGTGCACCCAGAGACCAATCTATCATTTTATCTATGTTCATCGGATCATCACCATTCAGTAAAAAATCCTTTTCCGTTTGGGTAAGATGTTTATTTATTCCACCCGGAATTGCACCGGTTCCATGAATTTTCTTACCTGCCGTTACTTTGATAACTTCCTGTCCATATTTCCTCATCATTACAGCCTGCACGGCAAGTTCTTTGTGCTTAATTGCAATTCCTATCACATTTCTTATCGCAGGATCACCATCGATTCCAAAAAGCAGATCGGGAGAAGCAAGATGGAAGAAATGCAGGACATGAGATTGGAATATCTGTCCGTAATGCATCAAGCGACGCATTTTTTCACCGGTAGGAGTTAAACCGTCACCTGTTCCGGCTCCAACGATCACATCGAGTGCTTTTGCGGCTGCAAGATGATGACTTACCGGGCAAATTCCGCAAAGACGCTGCACGAGGACTGGAGCTTCCCAATATGGTCTTCCCTGAACGAAGCGTTCAAAACCTCTGAATTCAACGATATGCAATCGAGATTGAGAAACCTGATTATTGTCATCGAGATGAATAGTAACTTTTCCGTGACCTTCAACTCTTGTTACGGGTTCTATTGTTATTTTTTTACTCATAATATTTTCCTCTTAATCGAATTTAATAACTTCGTACGGTAAATCCATTTCATTACCGGTAACCAAAGCTACGAGAGCATTCCAAATAAGATCTGCTCTGGGAGCACATCCGGGAAGGAAGTAATCAATTTTTACAATTTCATGACAAGGATATACCTTATCATGGATCATTGGAAGTTCTTCATCATTTGGGATTATTTTTTCATCGTTCGCTTGTACAGAGACGCAATTCAAATATGCTTCTTCCAAACATTCTGAGACCGATGCATTATTATTTCTCATTGCTGGAAGTCCGCCCATGATGGCACATTCTCCAACAGAAATGAGGATCTTACAATTTTTTCTAAATTCCTTTAACACATGAACATTCTCACTGTTACAGCATCCACCTTCAATAATTCCAATATCACATTGTTTAGTAAAAGTTTTAATATCATCAATCGGAGACTTATTAAATTCAACTAAGTCAAAAAGCTCCAATATCCTTTCATCAATATCCAAAAACGACATGTGACATCCAAAACATCCGGCGAGTGAAGTTGTTGCTACAATTGGCTTGCTCATAATATCACTCCTTGTTTTTCAATATCGCTACCGATTGGATTCTTATCATATTTCCTGCTTCCAATTGGAACATCAAAGCCTTTTTCTTTTCTGATGATCGCACCGACCGGACATGTATCCATAGCTTCTTGTGCAATTTTATCATCAATATCAGCAGTCAGCTCATGATCTATATTGATCTGAACCTTATTTCCACGGTTTTCAAATACAAACCAGGTCGGATTTTCAGCTTCCTTTTTCCTGCGAATACAACGTTTACATAAAATGCATCTATTGTGATCTATCATAATCTTAGGATTTGTTGCATCAAGATCTCTTGATGGGAAATTATATGGGAATTGTGGAACCATCATTTTGTACCTATAGGCAAGAGCCTGAAGTTCACAATTTCCACTTCTTTCACAGGCAGGACAAAAATGATTTCCTTCAGCAAAAAGAAGTTCAACAATTGTTGCTCTGATTTTTTCCAATTCTTCAGTATTTGTTTCAATAACCATTCTATGCAAAGCTGGTGTAGTGCATGCAGTCATTTTTCTTCCATCTATAATACAAGTACATATCCGGCAAGAGCCTTGTGCCTTAATCCCCTCATAATGGCATAAAGTAGGAATATATATTCCCACCTCTTTTGCAACCTCAAGCACCATTTTCCCTGCCTCAGCAGAATATTCTTTACCATTTATTGTAATTAATATTTTACTCATGATCTCCCCCTAAATTGGGAATTCTATTTGCAGCTTCACAATATTCCTGAACTGCGGCATCAAGGTTAAATTCACTTACAAAACCTTTATCTTTATTAAGTTTCTCTTCGTACAGTTCTCTAAAGTTCTTAATTGTACTTAAAATTGGATTTGCAGCAGTGTGACCAAGACCGCAACGATTTGATTTCATCACGTTTTCCCAAGAAAGCATCTGATCGATGTCTTCGGTAATACCATTCCCTCTCAGTATTTTTTCTAATTTATTCTTATATTGAACCGTCAATGCTCTACACGGGACACAAGAACCACAAGATTCTTCCACAAAAAATTCAGTAAAGTTGAGAACAATATCTTTTAGAAGGTCGCGCTTTTTCCCGATCACGATCAAAGATCCGCCGGTAGAAAGGTCTTCATAAGCCAGCTTTCTATCGAATTCATTCGGAGCTACGCAATTTCCTGAAGGTCCACCAACTTGAACTGCCTGAACATCTTTTGCGCCAACCATTTTAAGAACGTCGTTAAATGTAAAGCCCCATTCGATCTCGTAAATCCCCGGCTTTTCACAATCACCGGAAACACTAATAAGTTTAGAGCCTGTTGAATCCAGAGTTCCAAGCGATCTATACCATTTTGCACCTTTATGCATAATTTTAGCAACTGCGCACAATGTTTCAACATTGTTCACCGCTGTGGGTTGTTGAAGATATCCTTTTACAACTGGGAAGGGAGGTCTATCTCTGGGTTCTCCACGCTTCCCTTCCGCAGATTCTAAGAGTGCAGATTCTTCACCACAAATATAAGCTCCTCCGCCAAATTGAATTCGGATGTCAAAGTTAAAGCCCTTTTCACCGGCTACATCTTTTCCCAACAATCCTTCTTCTCTCATCTTAGTAAGAACTTCTTCAAGCGGTTCTTCCATAAATTTATATTCATAACGTAGATACAAAATACCTTCATCAGAACCAATTGCATAACCGGCAATTGCCATCCCTGCAAATAAGAGCTCAGGACGCTCTGTAAGAATTACACGATCTTTAAATGTTCCCGGCTCACCTTCATCTGCATTACAGAAAACGTAATGTTTTTCACCTTCTGCATCTCTACAAAAACGCCATTTCATAGCTGTAGGGAAGCCTGCACCACCACGACCTCGAAGGTTGGATTGCTTTATCTCTTCAATAACATCTTCGGGTTTCATAGAAACTGCTTTCTTAATAGCATCACCAATTTCTGAATCCTTTGTAAGGATCGGACCCTGTTTTAGAATATTAGATTGAACTTCAGTTCCCACGAGATCTTCA
>JAUVKM010000072.1 GCA_030596265.1 Candidatus Cloacimonadota bacterium | reverse complement strand
ATTGACCTAAGGTCGCAACCATTACGGCTTTAATTGTATGCATTCTGTTTTCAGCTTCGTCAAAAACTACAGATGCCTTACTTTCAAAAACTTCGTCAGTAACTTCCATTTCGGGTAGAGCGAATTTTTCAAAAATTTCTTTTCCAACTTTTGTATAAGTATTATGGAATGAAGGCAGGCAGTGCATGAAGATAGTTTTAGGATTTCCAGTCATCTCCATCATCTGCTTATTAACTTGATAATCTTTGAGTAGATCTATCCTTTGCTTCCATACTTCTGCCGGTTCTCCCATAGAAACCCAAACATCAGTGTAGATCACATCAGCATTTTTCACGCCTTCTTTGATGTTATCTGTAATTTTGATCTTTGCTCCGGTCTCTCTGGCAATTGCTTTGCACTGGTCTATAAGTTCAGCATCCGGCTGTACTTCTTTGGGAGCTACAATTCTAAAATCCATTCCCAATTTTGCACCGCCGACCATAAGTGAATTACCCATGTTGTTTCTGCCGTCTCCAACGTAAGCGAAAACCATTTTATTAAATGGTTTATTCAGATGCTCTTTGGCAGTTAGGAAATCAGCAAGGATTTGAGTTGGATGGAACTCAGTTGTGAGCCCGTTCCAAACAGGAACACCTGCATATTTTCCCAGCACCTCTACTACATCCTGCCCAAAACCGCGATATTCAATACCATCATACATTCTACCCAATACGCGAGCTGTATCTTTCATTGTTTCTTTGGTACCTATCTGGCTACCGCTAGGTCCCAGATAAGTTACATGAGCACCTTGATCGAGAGCTGCAACTTCAAAGGCACATCTGGTTCTGGTAGAAGCTTTTTCAAAGATGAGTGCAATGTTCTTTCCGGTTAGAGTCGGCTGCTCTTTCCCTGCATATTTTGCCTTTTTAAGTTCTAAAGAAAGATCGATAAGAAAATTGATCTCTTCCGGTGAGAAATCTAATAATTTCAAAAAATTCCTGTTACGAAAATTATGAGCCATAATTTATTCTCCTTTATTTTAATTCTGCGAAAACTCTTTTTGCCTTTCTGAGGTCACTTATAGCCTTACTTTCGAAGAATCTCTTGGATGATCTCTCAGCTTAACTATTAATGAAACAACGAGATCCTTCCAAAGAACAACGTGCAAGATACGTCAGGATGACAAAACACATTCTATTTTGCAGAATTAATATATATATTTCAAAACAAAAATTTAAAATTTATTAATCATGACAAGGAATTTATCGTGTATTGGTTTCGCGTATCAAATCACTTGACTCATGAATTTATAAATAACTTTTGTGCAATAAGATAAAAAGTGAATAAAGGAATAAACATTATGCAGGAAAGTATTAAGCAATTTAAAAGACCACCCAAAAGATATCAGCCGAGGGGACTAACAATTCTCTATGAAGATCGGGATATCATTGTTGTTGATAAGGTGAATGGTCTTTTAACAGTAAGTAGTGAAAAGGTGAGAGACAAAACAGCTTATTTTCTCTTGAATGAATATGTGCGCAAAGGGAATCAGAAATCGAGACGACGGGTATTTATTGTGCATCGGCTTGATAAGGATACTTCCGGTGTTATTGTTTTTGCCAAGAACGAGAAAGCCAAGCGTTATCTGCAGGAAGAGTGGCAAGATTTTAGTAAGAAGTATTATGCTCTGGTTCATGGAACAATGCCGCATAAAGAGGAAGTAATTTCTTCCTATTTAGCGGAAAACAGTGTTCATAGAATGTATTCTGTTACTGATCTCAAAAAAGGTAAACTTGCTAAGACCGGATATAAAGTTCTAAAGGAATCTTCTAGATACAGTCTTTTGGAAATTGATCTGCTAACAGGCAGAAAAAATCAGATCCGGGTTCATCTGGCGGATAAGGGTTGTGCAGTGGTTGGTGACAAGAAATATGGAGTAAAAGAAAAAAGCATCAAAAGGCTTATGCTTCATGCAGCATCCCTCGCGATCACTCACCCATTCTCAAAGGAGAAGATGACATTTGCAACAAAGATTCCAGCATATTATGAATCACTTATGAGGAGTTAATATTTGGACACTGCCACGTTCTTCTTGCTTGGCTGTGGAGCTGTGTGTTAGCAGCATCTTTTTCATTTCAGTAATATACATTTCTTAACTGCTTCAATTTTACCGTTAACATTTAATTTGTAAAGATAAACACCTGAAGCTTGTCCTGATGCATCCCATAAATAGTTATGCTCTCCGAATTCAAATTGATGTGATTCAATTATTTGTCCTTTTATGTTAAATATTTTCAGGATTCCTATTTCATTTTCTTTTATATCAAAGCTTATCGTTGTGGTCGGATTAAAGGGATTTGGGTAATTGAATAAATTCCAATTCATCACAACTAATTCCTCCTCTCCAACCGGAGTTCCCTGCCATTCATAAGCACCCATATCCACAAAGTCATCATAAATTCTAGGATTTCCGGCAAGGTCAAGCTCGGGTAACACTATACCTTCAGGCAAATCTAATGTCCCAACATTTATACATGGAGAGCCTGTAAGCAATGAAAAATCTGTTAATGAATCTGCGAAAAGAGGAAGAAGATCGATATTATTTTCATAAAATGGAGGTTGCATTATTTCAGGATGGCCGGATATTCCATCAATCCCATTCTGGATATTACAGAATTTTAAATAGGTTTCACATGTTGTTGATCCAATAAGTATTTGGTTCCCTGGTATTTCGTCGGTATTATTATAATAAAATATAGAATTGTAAATATCAACTCCGTCATCAACTATAGTTAGATAGCCGCCACCATTGTAAACTGCATGATTCCTGACAATATTAGAGTTAATGATCTTGGCTGTTGAATGGTTTGTTAAATAAAATGCACCACCAAAATCTGATTCATTATAACTAAACAGACAATTAATAAATCTTGAATTGGTGAATTCCATATATATTGCACCACCAAAATCTGAATTATTGTTACTAAATTTGCAATTAATAAAAAAACTGCCATAATTACTAATGAAACATGCACCACCTAAACAAGATGTATTTTCTTCAAATATTGATGAATAAACGTAACAAATACTATTGTCAGTATAATAGCCACCACCCCGCATTCCTGATGAGTTATTACGAAATATGCAATCTCTTATTTCAGAATCTACATAAAGACTTTGAACAAGCATCCCACCACCATTTCCTTGAGTTGAGTTAAACTCAAATAAACAATTTTTGATCATCGGATGATTATAATTTATTGATGCTCCTCCAGCATTATTCACCGATTCATTATTATGCAAGTGAATATTATCTAACACTATGTTGCAATGATAAGTATATATTCCACCACCAGAATCAGAAGCATAATTATTGCAAATCTCAGTATCCCGTATTGTTGGATGAGCATAATTGATATAAATTCCACCACCAAATACGGCTGAACAATTAAATATTTTTGAATTCTCGATTAATAGTTTTGAATATCCTAATATCGAGATGCCTCCACCATTTTGATCCAGACAGTCTCTAATTTCAGCATAGTGGATATAACTACTATCACTCGAAGAATTACAGAATACAATTCCCTTCCAAGTTTCATCTTCCTGATAAGATTCAAATTGAACTTTTGATCCTTCAGTTCCCAAAACAAACAAAGATCCGTTAATCTCAAATTGATAGTTACCATTGAATTTTACCGTTACACCATTTTCAATAATCAAAGTATCACCGGAAAGAATTCTGATGTCATTATTAATAATGTATTCAGGTTGATCCCATATCCCGCTAACATCTTCACGAATGCTAAATAATAAAACAGGGAAAATTGATAATATTAGTATTATTATTTTGCAAACAAGTTTTATTCTATCACTCATATTTAATCCTTCTAAATTCATCTTAGGTTATTTTATTAAAAGCATTTTATTATTTGCCACAGGTTTATTATCAACATTCAATTGATAAAGATAAATACCTGAACTTACAGATTTATTATTAGAATCTAAACCAGACCAGATTATAGAATGATTACCTTTTTGCATTTCTTCGTTGATTAATGTTTTTACTTTTTGTCCTTTAATATTATATACTTCAAGATTAACAAAATCGGAATTTTGTGTTACTGAAAAGGAAATTGTTGTAGAAGGATTAAACGGGTTAGGAAAATTAGTTAAGTTTAAATCATTTGCTAATTGAATTATATCATTTTCTATCACATCAACTGTTTCAAACATTGGAATAAATAAATTTGTAAACTCTCCATCAATAACTTCTACTTGATATTCAATTACATCCTCGTAAAATACTCGCTCTGCATAAACATCATAAATACCGGCAGGAAATTTGTATTCAAAATTACCATTGTTGTCTGAAAAAGTGAATTCACCTGGTTGATTATTGATCTTTAGCAAAACATAATCTACCGCATCTCCGGTTGATGGATTGTAAGTATAACCCTCAATACCGCCAAATGAGGGTGAACCGAATTCATAAGGGCCAATATCAATTATTGCACTTCCATTATTGTCTCCGTCCCAAACTCTGTGATTATAATCTATATCAAAGGGATAATAGTAACCAAGTGTATCAAAACCTGCATCTATTGCTAAACTACCTTCGATGAGATGAAAATCCCCATTCTCAATATCTTCAAATAACTCCTGCACTTGCAATGAATCTACCCAGATGTTACCACCACCGTCAATACATCCTTCAGGAAGTTCAAAATCGAGAATACAATTCCGAAAAATAGGATAGCCATTAACTGATGGAGTGTGAAGGAATATCTCATCATTACCAATAATTATTTCATTTTCGATAACACTAATATCTGTTAGAAAAGAACATATTGCATGATTGTTAGAAATAATATTATTAGAGAATTTGGTTGCTCCGCTTCCTGATAATCCCACTCCACAATTATTGACGATATTATTTTTGATAACATCAACATTACCAGATATTGCCGGATTTGAAATCGGCTCTGGTTTATTAACAATAATATTATTAATAATTTTACTATAATATGAATGACTTAAAATTAATCTACAATTTTCAAAATAATTGTCCGATACCTCTACATAAGCATCATCGATATTAATACCCTCTCCACCATCAGTAACAAAATTATTTTTTTTTATGTATAAAGAATCCATACCGTTTGAGCCTGAAACAATACCTGTTGAACAGCTTCCTATTGCATTATTGTAGAAGTAATTTATGCCATCGGTTGATGACAGATATATTGCTTTGCGATTTAAAGCAACAGACTCAATACTGTTACTTACAAAATACACAGATTTACTTGAATGAATTGCTGTGCCATTCTTAAAAGTATTACCCGCTATTAATGGGCTTTCAATATCATTATTGGAAATATAATGTGCTGAAATAAAATCATAACCAGAAACGCTAATTATATTTGGATGAGGATATTCAATATAATCATAATAGTTATTCGTAATCTGAATTGCTGTAACATTGTTTCGAATATAGATTGCAGTATCATTATCAATAAAATCACACTTATCTATCATTGCAGAACCATTCCACATTGCAATAGCAGCACGTGGTTGCTCCCAAAGAGAAAATCCAGTAAAGGCAGAAAACTCAAAGACACAATGTCTAAAACTGCTTTTTGGTGCACCTTCAGGTAAATAAATCGTTCCCCAATGATAATATTCTACATCTTGCATTCGAGTAAAAATAATGCTGTCCTGCTCTGTTCCCTCAGCAATTATTCTACCTTCAACACGTATAAATTTTGCAATCGGTTCTTCACCACTATGAAAGTAAAATTGATCATCTCCTAGATCATCGTAATAATCGGAATTAAATTTTACAATTGTACCTGGTAAAATTGTTAAAGTAACATCAGAATCCACATAAACACCAGAAGTGACTAGATAAGGATTGTTTTCAGGTGACCATATTGTGTCTTCGGTGAGATGACCACCGACTTCAATTGCGGAAATATTTAAGAAAAAAGTGAACAATATGATTAAGATGAAACTAAACTTTTTCATTTAACTCCTTTTATGGTGTATAACGGCGGCGTGCCACGTCATCTTGCCATGAGCATTGGATTTGCTTTTTCAAATCCTGATGCGATTAGCGAGATGATAAAAGGCGAGCAAATATAAAGTCAAGGGTTGTCTATTTGCGAGACCCCGTGGACGCATTGTTAACCATTGTTCTGCTTCGATACGGCGGCGTGCGCCACGATTCTTCTTGCTCTTCTGCTGGCTTATTGTGGGCACGTTTGTTACCAGCAATCTCTCATTTCTTTCTTTTAGGTTTTAATACATCAGATAAACCTGCTTCAAGATTAGAGTAATAATTATCAATTTTATCTTTGGAATTTTCAATAAAATGTATCTCATTATTTTTCTCTGATATTATAGGAAAATTGCCTTCTAAAAAATAACCAAGTAGATTGATTTCATCAGTAAACTCCACGTCATTTCTATCGTAAAGTGCAATTCTGTTTTTTAAATATTCAATGAAATCATCTTCGCTTTCAATTAGTTCAGAGAAAATCATTAAGTCATATATTGAAATTATCCAAGCCCATTTATAATCAGAATTAAGTATACCTACATTAATTAAATGTTTTAAATTAGCAGAGATGTAAGAAAAATGTTCAAATGTTACAGAAATCTTAAAAATTTCTGTTATATTAGATGTATTAATTTTTAATGTGTTTTTTGAATCACCATCTTTATAAACAAATTCAGGATTATTACCTTCTGTAATGTATTTTAGAGCTCGATGACATTGATAAGATCCAACATTAATTATTTCTGTTAACTTATCCTTTAACCCTTTCAAATCACCCCGTCGATGTATAGTATTTAGCTGTCCAGCTTTAACCTCAATAATATATATAGTATTATCTGAAATGCCTAAAATATCAAGTTCTGCATTTTTTGAGACACCATTTTCTTTTACACTATAGGATAATGAATGGTAAAATTTAGTTGATGGAAGAAGTTTTTCAAACAATTGTTTAGATTTTAATTCAATAAAATTATCTTTTGAGTCTGTATAATTATTACATCTATAATGATTTTCGTAAAATATTGGATCTGCCAATTTAATTAAATTTTCTGTAATCTTAAAAAGATTGCGAAACGGGAGATTCGTAGAAAAGTGAAAATATTTATCATCTTCCTTAACAAGAGGTTTAAAATTAATTAAAGTGTCATTAAGTGGGAAAGCTCTGAAATCATTTGGTGTTAAAAATATTGAATTGTCACCAAAGTGTTGTGATAAATTTTCAAAGACTATTTTTTCTTTTTCATTTTTAGGAATTATCCAAAACAATTTATTATATCCGTTTATATTTCTATGGTCCCGTAAAACAATTTTATTGAGTTCCCTTTCACATAAATCTGGATTGTCTTCAAGAAATTTAATAATTATTGGTTCACTAATCATTGACTCATCAAAACCATTTGCTAATAACCAATTTGTAAATCTCTCATAAGTTAAACAATGACCTAATGAATTTTTAAATTTCGAATAAACTAATTTGTCAATATCTGCCAATATTTTATAAATGTCATCCACGTAAACTTTGTAATGCTTATAAAGGAATTGGTTATAAGGTCGAAAAAGTTCTTTATATATTTCAGTAACGTGCTTAAAATAACCATCACCTCTAGTAGACATTGCATCTATTATTAGATAAGTGCTTAGCCATTGATCCAAAATAATACCAGTATCTGAAAAAACATTAGATAGTTCATAACAAAGCAGATTTGATTTAATTTTCCCTAATATTTTGTATACGTCATCTATATCTTTTTGGGTAGGGATTTCTGAGTTAACATTAGTGGTTGATAATGAGATATTTAAGGCATACTCTAAAATTGTCTCAATATCATCATCAGGTTTGATTAAATCATTGTTTGATATTTTTAAATATTCAAGTAATTTATGAAAAGTTGTTGATGAAGATTGAATCAACTTAACAGATAAACCACCTAAAATATATTTTTTATCATAATAATTAATTAATTTAATTGCTACAGCAATATCATCTTTTATAGAATTCAAAAATCTTGTAGGATTATTTCGGATTTCAGCAATAATATCATCAAAGCGATGTTTATCCTCACTTGAAATAAGAGTTCTTTTCAAAATATTTCAACTCCTTTTAATTGCTGGTAATAATCTATAGTTACGGTATTTTTGTTGTACAATAACTTTTTTCTGGGAGCTATTGTACAACTCTCAATTTCCAAAGTCTAATTCGTTTAAATCAATGTTCAAATTCAATATCGTTTCCTTTAAAGCAATTTAATTAATGCAAATCCAAATTTGGAATAGTGAAACTTAAATGTCAATAATAAATAAGTTTAGAGGTTTAAATACTAATTACTAATTAATAATTACGAATTAAGAATTAGGGGTTAGGGAACTTGATCATCTACATCAATAATCAACAATCCTTAATCAAAATCAATAGACTCTTCGTTAGGAGTGTCAGCAAGAAGACTCCTCAGAGTGACGAATACATTTTATTCGATTAAAAAATTAACTTGAC
>JAUVKM010000100.1 GCA_030596265.1 Candidatus Cloacimonadota bacterium | reverse complement strand
AACTCGAAATTTGCATCTGAGCCAAGTGTTGCATCGTCTGCTACTTCAATATCGAAGCTGGCAATATCATCTTCACCAATTCCCAATCCCGTCATATTGAATGTACCATCAATTATAGTAATTATATCCGGAGAAGAAGTGGAAAGCTCTGCAATAATATCTTCTGAGATGGCATTTCCTGCATTAAGAATCGGGAATGAAAGTGTAGCTGTTTCACCCGGATCTAGAATGCCATTTCCACCTGAATCTGCTATTCCTATTGAACCTGCTTCAAAAGATGGAGCATTGAAAGTAATATTGAATTGAGATGTCCATGTACCTTCGCTAGCAACCATTTCTAAGTCGAATGTTGCAGAGTGCTGATCTGGAATATCATTTGCAACATCAAAAGCAAAGGCGTCGATAAGAGAAACGATCTCGCCATCTTCGATAAGAGCAACAGCTCCATCTGCATCAGTAATTGTGATATAGTCATTGGTAGTACTAAGTGTAATAGCTATGTTGGTTGCATTGTCTGTCCCTACATTTTCTACAGATACATCTAAAGTTATAGCTTCATTATATTCAGGAATATTATTATTATCATCATGTGCCTCAAATGAACTCAATAATAAATATGGTCCACCCGGAGGAATTACTGTAACATTGTCATCGTAAAGAGTTTCTGTGTTAAAACCGGAAACAACCATTGTGCAAATTCCTGCAGCAAGTTCATGAGTAATGGCAACATCTCCATTAGAATCAGAAATACCATAAAAAACTTCATCATCTTGCGAAAGAACAACTATAGCTCCTTCAATCGGAGATCCTCCTGCTGTTATAGTTGTAGTAAAATCTATTCCCATTAAAACAGCAGTATTGGAAAGTGAAAGTTCTTGAGGGGTATCTGTTCTAACTTGAAGTGATGCATCACCAAATATTGTCCAGTGCCGCATTTCATTTAAGCCACTACTATAATCTTCCACAGTCATAAGTATAGATCCATTCAGGCATACTGCTCCGTAAGTTGTTTTTTGAACATCAGTAGTTATACCGTTCTGCCCGGGATGAGCAGCATAATCATATCCACCAATAAGTAGATCATTAATATAATCCTGACCTCTCATGGGAGGAGCCCAGCTCATATTAATAGTAGAGGCTAACATTCCAACAGCTCCACCACCAGATTTATGCAACCAAGCTTCTGCAAAGCATTCCGCACTTTGGAAATTTCCGTTCACACAGGCTACAGAAATAATAAATGGAAGTTTGTCTCCATTTGAAAGATTGTTTACAGCAGAATTATTAAAGCCTGATGTTACCCAACTTGTAGTTGAACCATGACCACAATAATTAATTATAGTAAGCCCTTCATTAACAGGACCGGAAACCAAAGCCATAGAAGGATTTCCGTATGCTTCTGCTACTTCAGTATAAGTAAATGGTAGAAGTTTATCATCTTTGATCACATCAATATGAACATAATCTGCTTCACCATCATCACCTGATCCAGCTCCTTCGTTTGATCCAATGCCCAAACCCTTACTATACCAATCACCACCGATCTCAGGAGTTTTTTCATAACCTATTGTCTTATTTACCTGAGTAGTAACTTGACCGGCATTACTTGCAGAGAATCTTCCAACAATAAGATCCGGATATACATCTCCTCCAACAACACAACCTAAAGTTGGATCAGTTGCTGTTCCACTTATTGTTGTGCCGGAAATGTCATTCCAATCTCCAACAAGCTGTACATAAAGAATATCATTATGGCTGGAAAATTGAGAACTTACAAGAGATGTCACATTGGTACCCGTAGCTACTTCTTCTACATAAACGGTGAAACCCTTTTCTCTTTTCCATTCGATGTAAGGAAGTATGACTGCTGCATCACGAGGTGTGTGAATAACAAGGATGGAACCGAATTCATCCAATTCATGTTCAAATCTGGTTTCGGTGTAATTAATGAATACAGATTTATAAAGTGAATTCATCGCTTTTGTTATACGTTCCGGTGTAGTGTTTAATGGATTTATTGAAGTTGAACTATTTTCTGTAAGTTTTACAGTAACACTTTCAAATACTCTTAAGATATTTTGTTCTGCATTGTATTGAAAAGGATATACATAAACTAGATTACCCCTGATATCACGAATAATAAAAGGTTCCATTGTCTCTGCGATATTTCCCGGATAGAATTCATCAGTTATAGATGCATCAGCAACTTCATATGGGATAGAAGATGGATCTTGATTACGGTAGATAGTTCCACGAGAAGGTAGAAGCGGATGATCAAGCAGATATTCAACATAATCATTAGTGATTACTTCTGTTGTTACATTCTTTGTGTCTGATAGCTGTACAGCTGCATGGATGAAAGGAAGTTCTGCAAATCCATTTTTCTTTGTTGTTACGCTGTTTTCAAAATTGATTGTAGAATAAGTTACACCATTTTTTGTAACTTGTTCTAAACTGTAATTACCGAGATCAAAATCTAAAGTGATCTCAGCATTCGTTGACTGTGAGAAGTTTACATTATATCCGCTTTCTGCAAATAACAATGTACTGCTTAAAGCCAAGATCAAAATTATAGTAATATTAAATTTACTATTTTTCATAAAAGTTCCTCCACTTTTTATTTATTTTAAAAGGATTACCTTTTTTATGCTAGTATATTTTCCGCCGTTTTCATCAGACGAATCGAAACCGTTGAAATATACTCCGCTTGATACACTTTTACCGGAATCATCTCTTCCATTCCAAACTATGGAATGATATCCAGCCTGTAAGTTGTCATTAACCAGTGTTCTCACTTTCTGACCACGAATATTATAGATCATAAGTGATACTTTGGAATCAGTTTTTAAACTGAATTGAATATTTGTTGAAGGGTTAAATGGATTCGGATAATTGCCGATTAATTCTGTTACCATTGGCAGGTTATCAATTATTCCTGTATTAGTTACGTTAAGTGTAACGGGTACAGATGTCTGTTCGCCAAGTTCATCTTCTATCAGCATTGAACTTGTATATTGCCCTATTTCAAGCCCGTCAGTATCAAAGCTTAGTGTAATTTCATCCATTTCACCGTAAGTTAAACTACCGTTTGCAGGATCTACTGCAAGCCACTCAGGTGAATCTGTTAATGTTATAGTGTAATTTAATGTTCCACCACCAATATTTGTGAGTTCAATTATCTCTTCACTTATTTCATCTATGCCTAATTCAATATTTACGATATTCGGATTTGCATTAATGATAGGAAGTGAAGTAATCCCAAGATCGGGGAATGTAATGAAGTCGACCTGTGCACAGTCTGTTCCTCCGGTAACACCTTGATCTTTTACATATCTCCACTCGACAGTATGAATTCCGGCAGAGATTGGATAAGTCTCTTCTCCCCAGCTTACATTACCACTCCACTGCTCCATCTGTACATTATCAATATAGAATCTAAGATAATCATAATTAAGTTCGGAAGAAACCTTTCTGTAAAAGCTGATGTCTCCGTCAGCTAAAACATCAAGTTCTAAGACTAAATTAGATTGTGCATTATCTCCAATTGTACCTGATTTTGCAGAGTATGAACCTTCATAGGAATCTGTTGTAATTATCCAGTCAGCATTACCGGAAAATTCCCATGGAAAAGCTGTGAAATTACCACTTTCAAAATCTTCAACAATTATTCCAATCCATTTTGAGAAAGAAGTACTAAAGTCATAGGAACCTGAAATGATAGATACTTGGAACGTTACACTGGTGCCTACCGGTATAGCCGAGTCAGCAGTTATTGCAAAAACTGCATTAGCGTTGCTCTGCGCTGCAATTTGACCGATTTCAATAAGATCGTTTTCAATTATTATATCACTGTTATCACAAGTAAGGTGAACAAATGTTATTGGAGAATTTGCATGACCAACATTCTCGGCGGTGATAATAATATTTGCATCTTCTCCCGGATCAATGACTCCATTATTGTTGCCGGAAATATCACTGACAACAAATGAGTTTGAGAATAATTCCGGAGCATTTACTGTCATATTGAAAGTAGATGTCCAATCATCCTGACCCTCCCCAGACGACACGATCGTAAATAATACATTATGTTGATCCGGTACATCATCTGCAATATCCAAAGCAAATGCATCCGAAACAGTTACGATCTGTTGAGTTATCATATCACCAAAGGTATTATTATCTGAAGTAATATTTATATAATCATCTTCTTCTGAAAGAGTTGCAGTTACATCATTAGCTGTTACGGTTCCCACATTTTGAAGAGACATATCAAAAGTGATACTCTCATCAAAATCTGGTAGAGAATTTCCATTTCCTAATATATCATTAACGGTATATGATTCAAAAATTACATATGGCTCATTAGAAATGATCAATAATTCAGATTCAAAGCGATTTTTATTATGTGCAATAATTGAAACTGAGATTGTTTCCGGCATTGTTACAACTTCAAAAAACTCAATAGTTGCATTTCCGCTGGCATCCGCAGTACCATTCCCAATCATTTCTCCATTTTGAATAAGTCCGATACGTGCATAAGGTGCATCGGTTTGGAAATCAATTTCTGTTGTTCCCATTGGAATGCTAGGTTGGAATGTAGCAATAATATCTTCCGGGATTGCTGTCCAAATATCCAGAGATGGATCACCAAATAAGATAAGTTCATAATAAACCCATCTAATATTATCATTTCCACACTGACTTGCGTTATCTTCTTTAGAATCAGCATTCATTGGTCCAACTTGTGTTATATCTTCTCCAAATAATGCATCGAAGAATTCTCTATCCATTAATTGAGAACTGGAATTTGTTCCACCTGGCTGATACCATCCATAACGGGAGTTTCCTACGAAAACTGCACAACCATTTTCAATAGTTGTAAATTTTTCCGCTATACAGTCCTGCTCGAAAGCTGCTGGCAAACAACCTTGACTGTAAATGATAAAATAGTCATGGTTTACACCGTTTGCAGTAATGTTGGTGTTAGTAACGTCACTATTGTATAACTTCATATTATATTGAACACCTGAATGTCCTAAGTGGTTAAGGAGGTTAATACCGCTATTCATTTTAGTAAAAAGTTGGCTGGCACTCCAATATCCATTCATGTCATAAAGAGTATCATTAGTGAAATTTGCAGGAAGTCCGGCAGTTGAATAACCGTTGAAGTATCCACCCGTAACTATTTCATTTTTATAGACTCCACCATTTGTTTGAGGGCTATTATTAAGCTCTTCCCCAACCATTAAAGATTTTTCCAGATCAGCAATAACAGGGCTATCCTGATACATCATCTGTTTATTGAAAGCAGCGGAAAATTCAGCGGAATTTCCAGCAGAGATCCTTCCAAGATATACTTCGCTGTAGTAATCTGCTTCAACATGCTCACCCCATTTGTTGTCTCCATCCACATTCCAATCAGGTCCTGTGCCTGTACCTACTCTATCTAAACCGGAAAAATAAAGATCTGATGGAATATTATAGTCTTCTGTACCATAAGAATTGACCCAAAAACCTCTATAAGGAACTATAGCAGTATCTCCACCCAGAAGGATGTATTCTGCTCCCATAGTTTCGTAGGCATCAATAATAAAATTTCTTACCTTTTCGCTATTGTCTGCTCCAGTATATTCAGTATAGATTTCGTTAGTTGTCTTTAAAAATACATTATATCCTTGCTGCATCTTGAATTCTATAAAATCAGAAAAATTGGATTCGAAAGCAGAGCTTGTAATAATGATATAATCAAAAGTAATTTCACGATTTCTGTTTGCTGCAGGATAGGTTGATATTTCTTCCGGATTAGAGACAAGCTGTTTAACCCTGTTTTTAGTCAAGGTATCATCACGGTAGAATTTTTGGAAAGAAGAAATTGCTTCTGCTGTTTGCTTTGTCTCAATAGAGATAGTGATAGAACTGTAATAAAGCAACTCTTTGGTTACTGGATTATATTGTACCGGAAAAAGATTTAGAAGTGCAATTGAATGTCCGCGTAGATATTGCGTAGTAACTTCAGAAACTAATTCAGCAGGATAAAATTCGTTTTTAGAATAGATCTCATCTGCAGGTTCTACAAATGAAACCTCACCTTCATAACTAATTGGATATGGTTTTTGACGTGGATAAACATTAAAGATACCTGTTACAGGCTCAGCATTTTTATAACTTATTTCTACACTTACCGCTTCTTCTCCTGCAGGAATGATAAGCTGAACTGGTAAAACAGGAATTTCCGGATGCCCCAGTTCATAATTGTAGGATAGTCCGTCAATTGTGATCCTATCATAGTTATCAATTTTTTTAATTGTTGGTTCATCAAATGTAAATTCCTTGTTTATGGCAGTTGCGGAAAGAACCGCAGTTATCATTGTAAAACTAATTAGAATAAATATTAATCTCATTTTCATGAATTAACTCCTTATATTATTTATTTTTATTATAAACGCAATAAAGGTTCCAAAAAAAAATATTTAATTATTAAAAAGCCCAGTTCAGCAATTACCAAACTGGGCTTTATATTTAACTCTACTATTCTTCGTAGTGGCAGATCATTGATCTACCTTTTTTTGGGCAGCTCAATAGGCTATCCCCACATACTTATCCTTATTTCAATAGTATCATTTTCTTAATGCTGGTGTAATCACCGTTCATAGAGGACGCATCGAAACCATTGAAGTATACTCCACTAGATACACTTTTACCGGATTCATCTCTTCCGTCCCAGACTATAGAATGAGAACCAGCCTGTAGATTATCATTAACCAGTGTTCTCACTTTCTGACCACGTATATTGTAGATTACCAGTGATACTTTGGAATCATTTTTTAAATTGAATTTAATGTTGGTTGTAGGATTGAATGGATTCGGATAGTTACCACTGAGTTCAGTAATCATATCTTCTGTACTGAAATCATCAATATCTGTTCCACTACCTGATGCAGGGAATATGATCTCATCAATCCAACCACAATCACTTCCACTACTAACAGAACCATCTTTCTCATATGTCCACTTGAATTCAACGTCTATTCCGGCTGGCACTGGAAAACTTACTTGGCTCCAGGCAACTTCGCCCTGCCATTTATCTTGTTCCACTCCATCAATATAAAAGACTATCCCATCATAAAAATAACTTGAACCGCCACTTTCAGAAGAGACTTTTCTATAGAATGATATCTCACCATCCGGTTCTACATCCATTGTTACACTGATA
>JAUVKM010000036.1 GCA_030596265.1 Candidatus Cloacimonadota bacterium | reverse complement strand
ATCTCTCACTCACCACACTTCTATCTTTATAATTAATCTCTAATGATCTAACAAAAAAGCACCTCACTTGCATGAGGTTTGGCAAATTTGAAATATACCTTATTTATGTCAAATTTTTTGTTATTTATTTTATGCTTTTTTTTACTATAGTGACAAGCAATAAACCTAACTGTATAAATATATCAATATAGCTATTTGTAAAAAAATTACAATATCATTCGATTATTCAAATAAGGTTGTAGAGCCTTCGGGATTTCAATACTTCCATCCTTATTTTGATAAGTTTCTATAAGTGCAATAAAAGTTCTTGGAGTTGCCAAGCCTGAACCATTTAGTGTATGGACAAATTCAACTTTACCACTTTCATTCCTAAAACGAATAGAAGCACGGCGAGCTTGAAAATCTTCAAAGTTACTGATTGATGATACTTCCAAATATTTTTCCGCTCCGGGAGCCCAAACCTCAATATCATAAGTTTTGGCAGAAGCAAAACTCAGATCACCGGTTGCAAGTGTAACAACTCTATAATGAAGCCCGAGAGCTTTTAAAATATCTTCGGCATCATTCAACATTTCTTCCAGCACATCATAAGATGTATCAGGTTTTACAAATCGAACCATTTCTACTTTATTGAATTGATGAACACGCTGCAACCCCTTCGTCTCTTTGCCATATGAACCAGCTTCCCTTCTAAAACAAGGACTATAGGAAATGAATTTCTGAGGAAGTTTTTCATACGGAAGTATTTCCTGAGCATAAAAATTTGTAACTGATACTTCTGCTGTTGGAACCAGGAAGAGATCATCTTCATCCACATGATACATATCATCTTCCATTTTAGGAAGCTGACCTGTTCCAATCATTGCCTGTCTATTGACCAATATGGGTAAGTTCACTTCTTCATAGGCATGTTTATTAATGTGGAAGTCCAACATGAAATTAATTAGAGCTCGTTCCATTTGAGCACCCTTCCCTGTATAACCAACAAATCCACTACCGGAAAGCTTTGTAGCTCGTTTAAAATCTAACAACTTATTTTTTTCAATTAGATCGAGATGCCCGATAGGATTAAAATCAAATTGCTTTTTCTCTTCCCACTCTCGAACAAATTCATTCTCAGATTCCCCGCCAATTGGAACATCCTTATAAGGAATATTGGGAATATTCAATAGCTTTGTTTCTAATTCCTCAGTTATACTCGATAACTCGATTGAAATTTCTTTTATTTTATTTGAGATCATTTTCATTTGAGCAACGATTTCCGAGGTATCTTTCTTTGTCTTCTTAAGTTCAGGAATCTGCTTTGATACACTATTTTGCTCAGCTCGCATTGTATCAAATTTAAATTGAAGTTTACGTTTTTTTTTATCCAAATCTAAAACTTTATTAAGATCGGTCTTTTCATTCTTATTATTGATAGCGTTCTTAACTAATTCGGGATTTTCACGAATAAATTTCATATCTAACATATTCATACCTCTAAAAATATAGCCCACAGAATTTATAACCGTGGGCTAAAATCTATTTTCTTAATATCTTTATAATTCCACGGCTGTTGCAATCATACTGGAAAATTTTGTTACGTCAAGTGCAGCACCACCAATAAGACCACCATCAATATCAGGTTGATCCAGTAGTTCCTTCACATTCTCAGGCTTCATACTTCCACCATAAAGGATCGATGTTTTTTCTGAAATATTTTTGGAATAATTTTCTTCCAACCATTTCCTGATCAATGCATGAATTTCCTGAGCTTGTTGTGAGGTTGCAGTTTTACCTGTTCCAATAGCCCAGATTGGTTCATAAGCGATCATGACATTATCATTAATTGAGATATCTTTGAGACCACCGTTAAGTTGGGAGAGAATAACGTCCTTAGTAATCCCTTGCTCTCTTTGCTTTAATGTTTCTCCAATGCAAAAGATCGGAATAATATCATTCTCATGTAATATTTTCAACTTTGCATTTATCATTTTATCTGATTCAGAATAATATTCTCTTCTTTCAGAATGCCCGATAATGCAATATTCCAATTCCATTGAATGCAGCATTGCAGCAGAAATTTCACCAGTAAAAGCACCATTGGCATTATCATTAACATTCTGAGCACCAATATGAAATTTGGAGTCAGCAGCAATATCAGACGACAATTCCAAATACAAAGCCGGAGGACAAATAACTACTTCTACAGAACCAAGTTCTTTTTCTTCAAGATTATCTGAAAGCTCATCTAGAAATTCTTCTACTTCAGTGAAGAGCTTATTCATCTTCCAGTTTCCAGCAATTATAGTTTTTCTCATTTTTATCCTATTTAAAACATATGATTTTATTTATTTAAATTCTTATATCCAAAAGCTTGACTGTACTTTGCTAACTTGTCGCCAGACATATTATTAATAATTGTAATCCTACCTGATGATCCAGCTTTTTCACATTCCTGTGCTAACTTTATGCAAATCCCTACTTTAGTGTCATAATCAATAGATTCCCAAGCAGAAGGATTAACCCAAGCTTCATTAACATCAACCTTAAATTTCTTTAAAAGACCAGATGAATATAAAGTTTCCAACATGTCTTCTTCAGTATTTGATGGTGCTGTTTGACCTTCTGATTCTATACTTTCAATGAAACCTTTTGCCAATCTAGAATATCTTGGATCAGAAGATATTGTTTGAAAGTCTGCTTTTGCTGCTTTTTTCTCACCACGATCAAAATGGATCATTGCACGATAATAGATCGCATCATTATTACCGGGTTTATTCTTAAGGAAAAGAGCGATCTTCTCTAATGCTTTATCATAAGATTCACCTTCGTAATATTTCATTATTAGAGTAAGAGTTATATCACTACTATATTTAAGATTGATCGATTTCTCATAATTCTCTATCGATTTAGAGTTATTTTTCATGTCCTCATACAATTTACCAAGATTCTTATACGTCTTGGCAAGTACGCTCTCATTCGGATTAGTTTTGATGAAATCTTCATAAGCAGTTATAGCTTCACTATTCTTGCCCAGTATAAGATATATTGCTGCAATATTTTTTATAACAGTTGCATCTTTCTTTTGCTCATAGGCTTTGTTATACCAAATAACCGCATTTTCATAGTCTTCAATACCTTGATAATAAGAGGCTATCTTTTTTTCAACTTTAAAACTTCTTTTTGCAGTATTATATTCTTTTAAAACTACAATTGCTTCATCAACCCTATTTAGATATGTTTTTAAAAGCTTAGCTTTAGTAGAGATAAGTTTATAATTACCAGGATCCATCTTGATTCTTTCATTCTGGACTTGAAGTGCGTGCTCAAACTTTTTTCCTTGATAATAACCTTGAAAAGCATATAAGAGCCATCTTGAAATTTTCTCATTATCAAGTGGAATACCATCCGTTTTTACAGCTTCTTCAAGTTTAGTAATTGCTGCTTCAAATGCTTGCGCTGCTTCTTCAAATTTTTTCTCATTATACAATGTCTCAGCTTCAACACCTTTTTCATTTGCTATTCTTTCAAGTGACTTATCTGCAAACAAACTAGATATAATAAGCGAGAGTAACAGCATTGATATTATTAAGATCTTTTTATACATTTTTCCCTCCATTTTTAAAGCTTCGACATTTTTTTTGATTAATTATTAATGTCAACAATTCTATTTAGTTAGCTAATTCAACCTTATCCTCTTGGATGATAAAGCCGATGTTCCTGTATAATGAAAGTATTATCTATATTAATATAGATCTGCGTTGTATTTATACTTGAATGACCCAACAGCATTTGTACAACTCTTAAATTTGCACCGGCTTCTAAAAGATGTGTGGCAAAAGAATGCCGAAATGTATGAGGTGATACATGCTTGTCAATGCCGGCTTCTTGAGTGATCTTATCAATCACTTTCCATACGCCCATTCTGCTTAGTTTATTTCCAAATCTATTAAGAAAAAGTATGTCCGTACTTTTATCTTTCCGTAACATTGGACGTGCTGAATCAAAATACTCCTTAAGATAGTTCAAGGACTGTTGTGCGATTGGAACAACCCGCTGCTTACCGCCCTTTCCTAAAACTCTTACTACTTTATCATCCCAATATACATCGTGCATAGAAAGATTTATAGTCTCTGAGATCCTAATGCCGGAAGCATACATGAGTTCCAACATTGCCTTATTACGCATATCAGTTGGTTTTTCGGTAGGAATGCTATCAAGAAGTTTCAGCATTTGCTTCACACTAAGTACATCGGGTAATCTTTGAGAGGGCTTGATACTTGGGATATCATCAACATCTGCCGATATTTTAACTTCCTCTTCGATCAAGAATTTTAAAAATGACCTGATAGAACTTCGCTTTCGGGCAACTGTTGAATTAGTAAGACCAATCTCCTGAAGAGTTACAAAAAAATTAATTATATCCTTGTTAGTAATTTTCTCAATATCCTTCTTTACTTGGGTAAACAGGTTACAAATATCATTTTCATAGCTTTCAATGCTGTTCTTGGAAAGACCTTTTTCTACTTTAAGGTGATATTGATAATTCTGTAAGATTGCACGATTATGTTGTGAAAGTTTATCTAACATATTCTCCTCTTAATATAATTTGAAATTCTTCTCTCCTACATCACGCCGTGAACGGCGTTTATTTTTCGTGTGTATTTCATCAATTCCCAGCCGTGAACGACTGGGCTATTTATTGAAATTTACCTCAATAACCTACGCCTTTTTAACCTGTGGAATCCCTTTTTATTCCACCGGGTCAGGCGTAGGATTAAAACGCACTTTTTCCTCCCTCTCCTCGTAGGAGAGGGTCGGTGTGAGGTAATTCATTTATCCTCATCCTCAACAATCGCATCTTCTTTCAATTTCACTTCCTTATCGGGGTCAAGACCTGTTTCCTGTTTGAATTTCATTTTCTTCCTGCTTTTCCTGAATTCATAGAATAAATAAAATGCTAATGGAATTGCGATATACCAAAATCGAATTGCAAAATACATGATAAAATTGAAAAACCTGAAAACTAGTATCAAAATAAGAAATGGAACAATATAATTAAGTAAATTCTTCATTGGTTCACCAAAATTTTTCTGAATTGCGGTGAGAAGATCGACTGTGGATTATTTTGTAAAAAACCTCTACTGTAACTTTTCTTTTTTGTTTTATCCTTTTCTATCTCAACTAGCTTTAAAGTTGCATATTGTTGCAGATCCGGTTTGGAGTATTCGTGAGAAAATATCTCTAAAGCAAGCTCCATTTTACCAGCTTGCATAGCCCACTCGCCTGCCAGGAATAACATCTCTTCCAACTCAGATCTTTCATAAATGGAACGCAACATTTCAATTGCTTCTGAATCCTTGTATAATGATCTCATCCGATAAGCCTTTAATAAATCATTCCTATCGTCATTACTTTGAACTTGATTTATGCTCTGAAAAAGCAATAATGCGTCATTGGTTATATTATTTTCCGGAATATTAACGAGAAGCTCACCCAGCAGACTGTCAGATTCTGCATCATTAGTCATAATCGCGATCAAAAATGAATAATAATAACCTTTTTTAAAAATATCAGAGCCGGAATTTTCATTTTTCAATACATCTTTCAACTTTTCTTTCGCTAGATCATTTTTCTCGTTCATTATCAATAAATGAATAATTTTATACTCTATCTCGCTAATGTCATTTTTATTAAATGTGAATTCTTTAGCCTCTTCAAGATATTGTATGATCTCTTTTTGGGAAGCGTTCCGCATTAGATAGATTTGAGCAAGAAGTTCTCGGCACTGCCTGTTTGCCCGGGTTTTATATCTGTTCCCTCTTGATTTCAGATTTTTATCATCATACAATTCGAGAAGAATCTCTTCAGCTTTGCTTAGATCATTTTGTTGGATATAGATATTTGAAAGGCTAATCTTGGTTTTTGCATTTTCAACAACATTATTACTTCTGGATAAAAATATATTATAAGCTTTTATTGCACTGTCCAATCTCCCGTTCTTTTCCATGCGATCTGCAAACTTCAATAGATTCTGCGCAGGAAGTTCTTCATATTCTTTCAGAGCTTTTTCATATTCACCGATCTCCCCCAGACAAAGTGCATAGATCTCTTTAATTGTAGGATTCTCGCTTTTACCTGCTGTATCTTTTATATACCTAATTACCGAGATATCTTCTTTAAGCATCGATTTAAATCGGCTGAGAATAAAAGCAGCATACGAGTTCCTATTCTCGGCTAACCTGACAAATTCTCTCACAGCTTTTTTATGATTTTTTAGTGCATGATAATTATTTGCAAGTTCACGAACATACAGTTTTTCATCACCAGCAATTTTGCGAGCTTTAAGATAAATTTCAATTGCAATTTCATATTGTCGGTATTGTTCAAAAACTTTTGCAACAGTTCCATAGTTGCTAATATTTCCAATTTGTTTATCTAAAATTTTATTACTTAATCTCTGCGCTTCATTGAATTCTGCTTTATGTAACAAGATCATCAGGTTAAGTTGAAAATGTAAATCTTCCCGCATTTTTATTTTGTATGTATTCAAAAGTTTTTCTGCTTTTTCTATCTTTGAGGTTTGAATTAAAATAAGGACTAATTCACGGATATTATTCATATCGGTTGGATCGTTTTTCTGAATAGTTTCGTAAATACTAATTGCTTTTTCATATTGTTTACGAGATCTGTAGGAACTTGCTCTTCGCTTAAGAATAGCATTCTCATTAATATCTGCAAAAGTATTGCAAGCTAATATTAGCAGAATAATCAATATTATTTTTTTTATAAAAACCCCTCTTTTTCTGACGACTACTCTAATTACTTCTCTGTCACACTGAGTAGATACGCAGTATTGTATCGAAGTGTCGAGACAACATCTTTGTTTCTTTCACTATCCTTCGATACATCCGGCTATGCCGGACACTCAGGATGACAATTTTCGTTCAAGATTAATAATTCCTCTGAAAAACTACGTTTTTCTATCTCCCTTACAAAGGTGAGCTACCAAACCCCTCTGTTTTAATTCGACTCGAGTTTAGAAAACCCGAGTCAGGTTATAGAATTTATTTCTCCTCCAAAGCCTGCTCTGCCCATCCATCTCTACGATGACCTTCTTTCATTGAGATTCTGGCAAAATAGATCGCCCCTCCAACCAAAGCCAGAAAGATGAAGATGGTTATTAATGGAATAATAAGAACAGATAACGATGTGATAAATTTGCTTAGAATTATTATCATGATCAATAACAAACCACCCAAAAGCACAGCTTTAAAATATCTAAGTAATCGCAAATAACCAATATCAGAAACAAATGGTTTTGATGGATGATGTATATCTACTACTTTTACTTCTCCCCTACTTTTAACAGAAGCAATAATAATAGCTAATATTGGAACAACTATCACCACGATCCAACCAAACATTAAAGCTTTTGCAGGATAACCTTCATAGCCATTTCTAATAAGCTTGATCGCATCCGTTAAAATCAAGGCAAATACTGCAATTGGAACATAAAACTTAAGAATATAATTCCACCATTTGCCTACTTTTACTTCCGAATAATCATTAGCATATTTTCTGAGTTCATCAATTTTAAAGAACCAGGCAAGAACAATACATTCAACCAAAACTACCATAGAAAGACCGAACACTTCCAACCATTTATCAACAAGATCTAACCAGTATAGCCCCGCACCGGTTGTAAATAAAATTCCTATAACAAATGCTGAACCAGCAGTAATCAAATTAGATTTTTTATGACTCCAGCCAAATTTATCCCGCAAAGAAGAGGCTATCGCCTCCACCAGAGAGAAAGCAGAATCAACAGCTAATGTTAATAGCATCAAGAAAAAAAGTATTCCAAATATTTTTGCCATTGGCAGCATATTTATAATAGCTGGATAAGTTACAAATGCCAATCCCGGTCCGCCTTTTAGCACACTCTCAACTGCCTGCCCTGTCATATTTGCATAATATCCCAAAGCACCGAAAACGGCAAATCCTCCAATAAATGCTGTTGCTCCGTCGCTCAATGCAATAATGAGTGCACTATTTATTATATCACTTTTTTTAGGTAGAAAGCTCGCATAGGCAATCATGATACCAAAACCGATAGAAAGCGAAAAGAATACCTGCCCATATGCTGCTACCCAAACACTGGGATCAAGAAGTTTTTCAAAATGGGGTGTTAAGTAAAAACGCAATCCATCCATTGCTCCCGGAAGTGTTACACCTCTAATCACAAATAAAATGAGAAGTAACCAAGGAACAAATACAGTTACATAAACTACTTTAGAAACTGTTTTCGCACCTTTCCAAATCGCTCCAACTATCAATATCCAGGATACAACTAACGCAATTAATATTGGAAGTTGAATTCCACCAAAGTCAAAATGACCACTTGTTAAATTTAAGAAGTGATTATAGAAGAAATCTCCGGTGTCTGTTCCCCAGGCTTGTGTAGTCGCAAATACAGTATAATTCAAGCCCCAAGCCATAACCACAGCATAATAAGTTGTGATCATAAAGGCTACTATTACTGCCCACCAACCGATCCATTCAAATTTTTTATTCACTTTGGAAAAAGAAAGCGGTGCTGCCAGTTTAAAATGGTGTCCAAAACTTAATTCTAATATCATTAGTGGAATTCCTGCTGTAAGCATTGCAATTAAGTATGCAATAAGAAAGGCTCCACCACCAGATTCATAACATTTGAACGGAAAACGCCAGATATTTCCCAAACCAATTGCTGAACCGATTGCCGCTAATATAAACGCCTGACGACTACTCCAATTACCTCTTTGTCCCATTGTTATCTCCTTTTCAATTTTCTTTAGGTTTACACAGATCACTTCTATTCTCAATAATCTACTGTCACACTGAGTAGATACGCAGTATCGTATCGAAGTGTAAAGTAAAATTACATATTCACTATCCTTCGATAATCTGCTTCGCAGCACTCAGGATGACATTTTCAACTTAATTAAAACCCCTCTGAAAAACTTCGTTTTTCTGTCTTCCCTTCCAAAGGGGAGCATGAAACCTTATTGTGTCCCCCTTCATAAGGGGGAATAAAAGGGGGTTTATTCTTTCTTCCCATTCTCTTCTTCCGGCATCCAACCATTTGCAACCTTTTTATAATAATCACGTCTTACACTATCGCTTCCAGATAGTTTCTCTCTAATTTCTTCTGAATCCAAAATAACCTGCCAGAGTTTTTTTAACATATCTCTGCATTTTGCGAGTTCTTTTAAATTTACATCACTTTTTTTATATTTATCATTAAATGATTCTCCATGTAAAATCTCTGATCTGATTTCATAAATGTTTCGAAAATTCTTATATGCTATTTGTCTCTTTTCATTTTTGGTTTCAGTTAATATTGCATAAGCCCAAGCTAATTTTTTAGTTGTGCCCCACTTGTTTTTATGGGTAAGTAAACTCTCAAATGTTGTAGAAAATAGTATGTAAGCTACTTCCCAAGAATTTGTAATGCAACCATGAATATTAAAAACCAGTGAATTATGAAATCTTGCATTGTTCCAATATAAATCCATAATAATTGGGAAAAATATTTTTAAATTTTCTATATCACTGTTATTATATTCAAATTCAAAATGATTACAAATTGGAACAAATCTTGATAATAAGTTTCTATATCTAAGTTTTGAACTATTTTTATCAAAATTTGAGAAAAATCTTATATGAAATTTTGTTGGTTTAATAATCCACAAAGCAAGTTGAAAAATGTTAATTACATCTTCAACTTCACTATCATCTTTTTTCAAGCATAACCAATAATGGACTCGATTCTCATAAAATGATTTCTCATTGTCAGTTATATCATCTGATATTATTGATAAACTTGGTAAGTCTATTTTTGAAATAATTTTTATATCACTAGTAATATCTAACTTATTATTATCGAAATTCACATTCCAATTTAGATTGAAATCGGCTAAAGGACAATAAAACTCACTTATATCATTTCTCCCTTTCATAAAGAAATACCATATCCTCTTAACATATTCTAAGCTTTTTTATACTTGCTTTAGCTTCTTTTAACGAAATACGTTTGTTATTTTCATCTTTTAATTCTACTTGAAAATCGCATTTCTTAAAATCTGGACACTCAAGAGAATAGATATCACCATCAACTCGTATAAGAGCTTTTCCACAACTTGGACAATATGGTATCGCATTACGATCCCACCAAACGTCATACTCAAAATATTTTTTATTTTTAATGCTATTTTTTTTAATTTTTTTGTATAATGAAATTATAAAAAGAATACATGAAATAACTATACTTGATGAAATCAATAGGCAATTTGTAATTAAATAGATATCTAACGATTTTATTATAATTTTCGATAATTTAGCAAAATAAGTAATGAAAAATAAAATAACCGGTAGAATAATGTATATAATAAAGTGAAGATTTTCAAAATATTTCTTAGTTTGTTTTATGACCTCAAACATCTATTCCTCCCAAGAAATTCCTTTTTCTTTTAAGCTTTTTTGAGCTCTAACATCTTCTAATTTCGCTGCCTTTTGCATAAAAGATATATACTGATCATAATCATTTTTAAACCTGTAAATCCATGCAATCTCAAAGTATGCTTTATAATTATCGGGTTCAATTTTTATAGCTTGATTATATACTTCTAAAGCTTTGTCATAATTCTCTAAAAAATGATATATCCTCCCTTTATACATATAAGCATCATAAAACTCACTATTTATATCAATTGCTTTTTGGCAATTCTGTATAGCTAAATAGTCTTCATGCAATGAGGAATATATTCGAGCTAATTCTAGATAAGCCCAGTAGTATTCATTAGAATTAATGTTAATTATCTGTTTGTAATATTTTACAGCTTTATGATGTTCTTTGCCACTTAATAAATATTGACGTGCTACAGTATCTAAAATCCATACTAAAATGTTTTCACGAATATTAATATTCTCCAATTCTAAAATTCTTTCAAATATATCTATTCCTTCTTCATATTTATCCGTTTCAAATGCATTCAATCCTTTCTGATATAAATCTTCTGCAGTAAGCTCATTACTGCTTTGGTTGTAATCTTTTTGTATTTTCAGTTTCTCATTTTCATCCTTTGTTTGAGAAAGTTGTAGCTTTAATCTTTCAATTTCGGTAAGTGCTTTTTCTGTTCTTCTTCTGGAATCTTCTAGTTGTTTTGTTTTTTCTTTATCGGCAATAACATTATCAAGTCGTTTTATTACATCATTTTCATCTGCTGTAATTTCTGCTTTTATATAA
>JAUVKM010000245.1 GCA_030596265.1 Candidatus Cloacimonadota bacterium | reverse complement strand
CTCAATAACCGTGACTGTAGACAATGATCCAAGTAGTGGTGTGCATGTGTCTCAAGATTTTGTTGGGGCTGTAGCTGGTTATGAAGTTGATTACTATGATGTTAACGCAGAACCTGGATTAAGGGATGTGTATGTTTCCTGGGGAGCTTCTAATGATATTGATTGCTATATCTGTGAAACTGCCGATTATACAAGCTATTTAGCCCGAGGATATACTACAAATAATCCCGAAACTTGTTCGTATACAATTACAACTGCCGGTACTTATTACATTGCGATTCGTATGTATACTTCTTCTGCTTCAAGCACAAGTTACACTGCAACTGTTGGTTATTATACGATTGGTGGTGGCGATTATGAAAAACCTGTTGTATCAATTACCGCTCCAAGTAATGGCGCAACTGTTCAAGACACTATCAACATTCAAGCAACTGCCACAGATAATGTAGGTGTTGTAAAAACTCAATATAAAATTGATAGTGGCGCATGGACTGATGATCTAACTGTCCCTTATTCCTGGTCGTGGGATACAACAACTGCTTCTGAAGGTTCTCACTCAATAACTGTTCGCGCTTATGATGAGGCTGGCAACTATGATGAAGATTCAATTTCTGTAACCGTTGATAATATTCCAAGTACAGGTGGTAAATACGCTTTAATCGTTGGTATTTCTGATTATAAAGCAATAAGTGATCTTTCTTACTGTGATGAAGATGCAACTGATTGGTTCAATTATCTCACAGATGTTTGTGGATATCCAAGCGAAAATATTATTGTTTTAGGAGATGGTCACACCACCAATTTTCCAAAGTATGACGGAATTGCAACTGAATCCAACATTAAATATTATTTACAATGGTTGGCGGCTCAAGAAGGTGATGTTGCATATATTACTTCGGGACATGGCTCCGGTGATGGATCTGGCTCTTCATATGTATGTGCTTGGGATTGTAGTTCGGGAGAAGGCGGAGAAGACGGTGATTTATACGATACTGAAGTCGCAGCAATTTTGGATAACGCGGTTGCGGAAAGTCTCTTTGTATTTATTGATCACTGTTATTCTGGAGGATTTGGACCTGAACTAATGGCAATGCCCAACAGCAATTCGGTTTACTGCACCACAACTTGCTCGGATAGTGGTTATGGTTATGATGATGGTGCCCATAATAATGGAATGTGGACATATTATTTTGTAGAATATACTCTAATCAACCATTTTGGTAGCAGTCCATCTACATCAATGGAAGATGCTTTTGATTATGCACTTTCTGTTTATCCTAAATCAGGAGCAGATACACCAGAAGAATACGACGGAAATACATCTGGATTAACCACTTTATAATTTAACAATCTTAAGGTATGATCCAATCTTTTTTTTCTTTTTCTTACTTTTCCTTCAATATTGAATAAATTTTGTCAAATTTACTAATCCTGTTTAGAAAAGGAATAAAAACATAATTCGTCAAAATAATCTATAGTAGTCACTCCGTCATTTCTGTCACTTGCAAACCATAGATTCTTTGCAGAAGTTGGATATAACACATTGTGTTTCCATCGGAAAATGTCCAGCGTTTAGAACTTGCCGTAATCTGTGCTTGAAGATGAGCACGAAGAGCACTCAAATGCATTTCCGAATTTGCAATAATTTTTTCAAAATTTAAATCGGAAGGTGAAGAATATTGGAGTCGAAGAACATATTCTCCCCGTGTTTCGATCATTTGGCCAATATGAGCTCGTCCACTTTGAGAACGAAATCGACGGTTTTCAGTACTAAATTTTTGCTCCATCTCGACATTGGATTTAATACTAATGGGAAAAGTGTAATATTTAAATAATCCTGGTTTATAACTATCCCATAAACGTGTCCATTCTGCCAATATCTTCCAATAAGGTGTATCTGACTTAGGTAAAAAGCTTTTACGGTCTGTACGAGAAAAACTGGGATAAATTTCTTGACTTCGGATCCACATTTTATTAAAGACATCATTTAGCTTTTCAATTTTAATTTCACTGCTCGATTCATCCTTCCACAGCAATTTATGGACTTCTTGAAACATCTTAAAGCCTTCTTTGGCATAGATATAATCTTTTTTTGTTTCTTTCAACACTGAATCGAGTTTTATAGCTGTTTTCTTCATGATCTTTGAGATTCGATCATCAACAGGTATATTTTTGATGAACTTCTTGAATCCCTTAAGATAGTCTGTCATTTTTTCAAACGCTTCTATTCCTTTAAGTTGGTGGAATTTTTTATTTTTTTTTCGTAATAGACCCAGCATTTCTTTATCAATAGGCTTTAATAACTTCTTAAGCGAAACAGAATCCGCTTCTCCTGGTAAGGATATTTGTGTTTTAGTAGAAACTGTATGAAGATATAAACTTTTTACGGTTTTTTGTATTTTCCGGTGAATATTATTCGCAAACTTTTCGAGATGATTCCATAAATTTGTCGAAAAATGAAATGTGCAATACTGATGCGGAATTTCTGGATAAAAATCTTTAAAACACTTTCTAATTGCACCTTGCTTATCACTTATAAATCCAACAATCGGTTTCTCGTAGATATTTTTTAATTCTTCAATACATTTATGTAAAATCAAATGATCTACTTGATCAAGGTATTTTGTCATTAAGACCCGTCCTGAGATTAAATCGGTAAAATTCCACAGAGCAGGGCGATCACCATCGGGTTCTTGACCATCTAAAGCAATTAAGAGGAATTCTTGCTCTCTAATTATTTTAGCGGTATTTTCATCTATATGAAAGGAAGTGAGTACAAGAATGTCATTACACATGCGAGCGACTGTGCTTTCCGAAATTGGAAGGGCATATTCACGCTTTAAAATAGCATGAATTTGTCGGGGGTTTTCCGTTTCACAGATATAATATTCACCAATTTTGGCTAAAACGTCTTTTCCATAACTTCTATGCGAATAGTCAAATCGAGGGCTTGGATTGAAAGGAACAGAATTAAGTTTACAGTTGTCGTTTGTACAAATAAACTGATGGCGACGTTCTATGATCGGTCCAGTAAGTTGATAGATCTTTTTCTCTGCTGTATTGTATTCAAATTTAACGGGATATTTACATAAGGGACAAAGGTCTTGCAATTCTTCTGGATATTTCTGAGTAATTCTAATCGCTTTTGTTGGATATTCAGGAGATTTAAACATATATGATGGAATTAATACCAAGTTTTGAATTTTTTGGTTAATATTACAATTGTGTGTTGATTTAGACACTAGATTATTTTGAAGATTAATGAAAAAAAACAAAATCTTAATTAGAAAATTATATGAAATTCTTAATAAAATTGACAACGCAAATAGCAAGGAAAATCAATAGCCACAACTCTACTATTAACGGAGCAAATTTTCTACAAACACAAAAAATTGATTGAATTTCTCCTTTTAGATTGAATAAATAATAAAGAACAGTAAAAGACCGCTCCCATAGCATTTCCTAACCGTATCCCAATTTTTTTTTTGTCTTATCTTTTTATCTTTCAACGTGACACAAATTTTTTAAGAAATGTGCCAATCTCAAAATTAATTCATTTATAAGGCTGCTCCTTTTCAATACGTTTAAAGAACGCAGCTATGGATGTTCTTTACGTAAACTGCTAACTTATTGCGCTTAAATAATTAGAAATTAACGGAAATCGCTAAAATAAATGAAATTAAGGAAATAAATCAATAACACGTGAATTATATGTCAGAATCAGA
>JAUVKM010000215.1 GCA_030596265.1 Candidatus Cloacimonadota bacterium | reverse complement strand
GAATACATATTTCTTGGCTTGGACAACAACACCATGGACGTTGATTTCTAATGTGGCATTGGTGATGCATCCCGATGCAAAATATGTTAAGATCAAATTGGAAGAAGAGTACCTCATTTTAGCAAAAGCAAGATTAGAAATAATTGATGAAGATTATGAAATAGTTAAAGAATATTTGGGAAGCGAACTTGAACATACACAGTACGAACAGCTATTCCCATTTATTGTACCTGAAGAAAAAGCATTTTTTGTTGGTTTGGCAGATTACGTGACAATGGATGATGGAACAGGTGTTGTTCATACTGCTCCTGCTTTTGGACAGGATGACTACGATCTGGGAAAAAAATATGGACTGCCGATAATTCAACCTGTAGATGGTGCCGGAAAATTCAACAATAAGATAATTGATTGGGCAGGAGTATTTGTTAAGGATGCAGATAAAGGCATAATCAGGAATTTGAAAGATCGTAAACTTCTTTATAAAAGAAAGCAGATAACTCACAGTTATCCTTTCTGCTGGCGTTGTGACAGTCCGCTTATTTATTATGCGCGTTCAAGCTGGTACATTAAAACAAGTGAGTACAAACAGCAAATGATCAATAATAATAATAAGATCAACTGGTTTCCCGATTTTGTAGGTGAAAAACGATTTGGTGAGTGGTTGGAAAATAATATTGATTGGGCGATCTCTCGAGATAGATTTTGGGGAACTCCCCTCAATGTTTGGGTTTGCAAAGAATGTGGTAAACTTGAAAGTGCCGGCTCAATACAAGAATTACGTGAGAAAGGGAAAATGCAGGATGGATCTGCTGTTCCTGAAGATATAGAATTACATCGTCCGTATGTGGATGAGATCGAGTTCAAATGTGATTGCGGTGGGAAGATGAAAAGAACTCCCGAAGTTATCGACTGCTGGTTCGATAGCGGTGCAATGCCATTTGCACAATGGCACTATCCGTTTGAAAATAAAGATAGATTCTTCGAAGAACTTTTCCCTGCAGATTTCATCAGTGAAGGTATCGATCAGACTCGTGGTTGGTTCTATTCATTATTGGCTATTTCTACATTATTAACTGGAGAGACTTCCTACAAGAACGTTTTGGTTAACGATATGATCCTGGACAAAAATGGACAGAAAATGAGCAAAAGCAAAGGGAATGCTGTTGATCCGATGCGACTTATGGAAGATTACGGAGCAGATGCAATCCGCTGGTATTTGCTGGCAGTAAGTCCACCCTGGATCCCAACTAAATTTGATGAAAAGGGAGTTATCGAGATAGTAAATAAATTCTTTGGAACACTAAAGAATGTTTATTCCTTCTACGTAACTTATGCAAATATCGATAATTTCGATGCTTCCAAATATGAGTTTGATGAAAATAAAGTGATAGAAATTGATAAATGGATTATCTCAAAATTGAATAATTTGATCGGAGTTGTTACTAACAATAATGATAAATATAATCCTACAAAGAGTGTTCGTGCAATCCAAGATTTCGTGATTGATGATTTAAGTAACTGGTATGTACGTCGATGCCGTAGAAGATATTGGGAGATGGAACTTTCCGATAATAAGAAGGAAGCTTATCTTACTTTATATCATGTTTTGGTTGAAGTTTGTAAACTTATAGCTCCTGTTGCACCATATCTCTCTGATGAAATTTATATGAATCTTACTGGAAAAGGAAGTGTGCATTTAGATAATTATCCAATTGTAAATAAGAACATGATCGATTCAAAACTGGAAGAGGAAATGGATTCTGTTATTAAGCTCGTTTCATTGGGAAGAGCTGCGCGTAATACATGCCAGATAAAGGTTAGGCAAACTCTTGGAGCGCTTTACGTTCCAGAAAAATACAAACAGCTTATTGCTAGAATGGAGGACTTGATAAAAGAAGAGATCAATGTAAAAGAGATCAAGTACATTGCAGATAAAGATAGTTTTGTTACATACGAATTTAAAGCTAATTTTAAAGTTATGGGTCCTAAATATGGTAAACATATAAAACGTATTGTTGCTGCTTTGGAACAAATGGATGCAAATCACATTGTGGAAACTCTACATAAAAATAATGAATATTATCTAGAGATGGATGGAAGTACTTTCAAGCTTACCGAAGAAGATCTTAGTATTTCTATAAAAGATAAAGAAGGTTTTGTTTTTGAATCTTATAATCAAGAGTTATTTGTAGCTTTAGATACAACTCTAAATGAAGAGCTCATCGAAGAAGGATTAGCACGTGAGCTTGTAGCAAAAATACAAAATACACGTAAAGATAAAGGAATGGATATCATGGATCGCATCAAGATATTCTATGTTGGAAACGACAAGATACAAAGTGTTTTCTCTAAATTTTCTGAGTACATAAAAGCAGAAACATTATCCGATTCTTTCCACTGCTGTAAAGGTGAAAAAGAGGATATGATAAAATGGGATATCAATGGCAATGAAGTCTTTATGACGGTTGAGAAGGTGTAACACGGAGAATACAGAAAAAAATAAGACAGGATAACAGGATTTACAGGATGTATTATGTAAATAGTTGAAATAATAATAAACAATATAATCATATAATTCAGCGTTAATCTGCGTTGAATGAAAGGAGAAAATTAATGGCAAAGATCAAACCTTTTATGGGAGTTAGACCTGCTGCAGATAAGATTTTAGATGTAGCATCTCCTCCATACGATGTATTGAATTCAGCAGAAGCTAGAGAAGTGATTAAGGGTAAACCAAACAGCTTTCTTCATGTTGTAAAACCGGAAGTAGACCTTCCTGTGGATATTAATCTTTACAGTGATGAGGTTTATAAAAAAGGTAGAGAGAATCTTTATAAAATGTTAAATGAAGGTGTTCTTATTCAGGATGAGAAACCCTGCTTGTATCTCTATCGTCTAATCATGGGGAATGTTGATCAAATCGGATTGGTTGCGGGAGCTTCCATAGAAGATTATGAAAATGGGATCATCAAGAAACATGAGTATACAAGAGCTGTGAAAGAAGCTGATAGAATTAAACATGTTGATACGCTTAATGCCAATACTGGTCCGGTTTTTCTTACCTATCGTGCTCGAAAGGATATTAATGTAATAGTCGATGAGATCATTAAAGAGAATCCTCTTTATGATATTGAAACAGAAGATAGGATCAAACATATTTTTTGGAAGATCGATCAGCAAAATGATATTGAAAAGATATTAAATATATTTTCTGAAATAGATTTTTTATATGTTGCGGATGGACATCATCGTTCTGCTTCCGGCACAAAAGTAGGGCAGAGCAGAAGAGAATTAAATGCTAACCATACTGGTGAAGAAGAATATAATTATTTTCTCTCAGTTATCTTCCCGGATAACCAACTTTATATTATGGATTACAACAGAGTTGTAAAAGATATGAATGGAAATTCAGTTGAAGATTTCTTGGTAAAAGTTGCAGAGAAATTCGAGGTTAAAATCCATAGTACAACTGAAGGTTATAGTCCAAATAAATTACATAATTTTGGAATGTATCTGAATGGTACTTGGTATAATCTTACTGCAAAAGAAGGCACATTTAACGAGGGTGACCCGGTTAGATCTCTTGATGTTGCAATTCTTCAGGATAATCTGTTAAATCCAGTTTTAGGAATTGGTGATCCACGCAAGGATAAAAGAATCGATTTTGTAGGTGGTATTCGTGGTTTGGAAGAATTATCTAAGAGAGTTGATAAAGGCGAAGCAGTTGCTTTTAGTATGTTCCCAACTTCTATAGAACAACTTATGGCAATCGCTGATGCGGATGAAGTTATGCCGCCAAAATCCACCTGGTTCGAGCCAAAACTACGCTCCGGTGTCATTACTCATTTGTTGGATTAATTTGAAACCACGAATTAGCACAAATTAGCACGAATATGAAGACTAAAGAAATTCTTTATCCTGATATTTCATATAAAATTATTGGAGCTGCAATGGAGGTTCATCGAAGCTTAGGTAATGATTTTCTTGAAAAAGTATATGAAAATGCATTAATGGTAATGTTCAAAGAAATACCATTAATAGCTGCCCAGCAGACTCCGATTAAAGTAGTTTTTAGAAACGAAATTATTGGTAATTATATCGCTGACATTCTAATAGAAAATAAAATTATTTTAGAATTGAAAACGGTAAATAAAATAACTAATATTCATAGAGCACAGGTTTTAAATTATTTAAAAGCAACTGGTTTAAAACTGGCAATAATCATAAATTTCAAAAACCAGAGTTTAGAGTATGAACGAATCGTATTGTAAATTTGTGGAAATTCGAGTTAATTCGTGGTAAAGAGAGAAAAAATGAA
>JAUVKM010000081.1 GCA_030596265.1 Candidatus Cloacimonadota bacterium | reverse complement strand
GTAAGAATAGGTGCAAGTGCCTCATCTGAGAAATAGCTTTCCCATATTTCACCACCATCAGCTTCTACCACAAAATCTATTACATGACCATCTGGAACATTATTTGCTATTTCTAATTCAAAAGCATCATCAACTGTTACTGTGGAACCAGCTGCAATATTCCCGAAGTAAGCAGTTGCATCAGTAATTGTTACATAGACATCTGTTGTAGAGATTGTTACATCAACGCTAGTTGCCTGTTCATTTCCAACATTAGAAACCGTGAAATCAAGTGTAACGGTTTCACCATAATCTAACATCCCATTTCCATTACCGGAAGCGTCATTGATAATATGTGAATCATAGACCACATAAGGTCCAGCAGCTGGAACAACAGGAATTTCAACTTCATATCTGTAATAATTTTGCATTGTAATAACAAGGTCAACAACTGTTGGTGGGATCTGAGGATCGATAGCTATAGCCACAGGAGAACCTGTTCCTTCTGCAACACCAATTAACTCACCTTCTACAGACAGAGCAATAAGTGCACCTGCATTAGCTGTTACATTAAATGAAGAAAAACCACTCATTAATACTGGATCATGAGCAATAGTCAAATCTTGAGGTACTTCTGAATACATTGTAGTAAAAGCATCACCATGATGATGGAAAAGTGCATAGGTTACAGCTTTGTTATTTGTGTTATACGGCCATGAAGATTGCTGAAGGAAGTACTTTCCAGCTGAATTAGCAAAAGCCGGCAAAATACCACGATGTTCAGGTGTTGTAACATAACTTGGTAAAAAATCTGGCCACATATGGTCATACATTCCCCATACAAATGTATCGTTCACAAATGAATAGGAAACTTCTGAAGCTGCAATAATTCCAAGACAACCTGAATTCTCTCCATTATATGTATATCTGTGGAATTTTTCAGCAAAACATTCACCGGTCATGTTATATTTACCGGTAAGACAATTAATTGAGAAAACAAATGGAAGATCAGTATTAGTTAGTCCGTTAATATTTGCAGAATTATAAGCTGGCTCTCCCCATCCTGTTGTAGAGCCGTGGTCTCTATGTTGAAGAAGAAAGGCACCACTATTGATCGCATTATTAACCATTGTCGAATTTCCACCTGTCCAGCCCCCAAGTTCTGCCGGTGTTGCAGGAATATAACCCAAATCATTGGGTCCAAATTTATTAACAACGGTAGATGTATTTGTCGCTGTTGACCAAGGATCACTATTGGGATTTCCAATGTAAACAGCATTGATTCTTACAGGGTTTTTCCCTTGTTCATGGAGAAAATAACCGCCAACTGCCTCTGAACAGATCTGGAACCAGCGTGAAGTTTGCCAACCAAGAGCTGTGATCGGATGATCATAAAAATCGGGATTAGTGGGTGGAGTTCTCTCATAGTCAAGGAACTTTGTTACCATTGTTTCAAGTTGAGTGGCATTCTGTGCCGTCATTCTGGCTAGGGTAACGTCAGGCATCATATTACCGCTAACATCTGCATAGATATTATCAGAAGCACAATAATTATTATAGATTGGTGATACAACTGTATTACCTGTAGTACCATAATCACCCATCAAAAGAATTGCTGCCGGAGCAGGATCCCAACCTGTAGATGGATCCATTATATCATCGATATAATTTTCGATAATGGTTGCATTGTTGCCGCCAACTTCTGCAGTTGTCATAACAATTGTAGAAATCCCCTGTTTTGTACGGAAAACTTTAATAGAATCTGCCCATGCCAAAAATGTTGCATCATCAGGACAAATGATGAGATATTCATAACCGTCACGTGTTCTGGAGTTTGAAGAATAATCCATTGTGGGAAGTGATTCATAGTTAAGGATGTTATCGCTAAGGATAGGATCCCACCATCTGCTACGAAGATTGTCAGCACCAAAATATCCATTTCCACCAACAAATTCTACTTCAACTTGTAGATCACGATATACGATCAATTCTTTTGTAACCGGATTATATTGGAATGGTGTAATCCCCAACATAACCACATCTACACCACGCATCTGACTCTGCTCACCCAATGTTACGGGACTAGCAGGGTAGAATGCATCTTTTGAATAAACAGCCTGATCCCTGGTGTACTCAAGTGGACTATCATCAGTATCAAGTGGAATACGTGGAGCAGGAGCAATTTCTACATTAGAAAAAATTTCAGTTCTTTTTGAAACAATATTAAGTTTTGCATAAGCACCTTGTGGAAGTGCGATTAATCTTCCTCCACCTGCAAGGTTAGGTGCACCTTCATCATTTTGTAACAATACATCTGGTAAAAGTACATTTACCATATTCTCACCATTAATTCTAATATCTGTAAGTGAGAATTCTTTAATAGAATAATTCACTATGACACTAGAACTACTTTTTTGCTCTAAACTAAAACCGGCATTTGACCAGCTATCATTATATTCAATAACCTGTGATGCAAATACCATACTAGCAAAAGCAACTAATACAATAATCATTAACGTTGTTCTTTTCATCTTTTTCCTCCAATTTTATTTATTTTCTTTTTTATTTTAATAGAAGTACTTTTTTAACACTGGTATAATCACCCACTTCATAGTTAACATCGAAATGAGAAAAATAAATACCGGTAGAAACTTTCTTGCCATGGTTATCGGTTCCATCCCATATAACCTGGTGAATACCTTCAGACTGTCTTTCATCAATTAAAGTTTTGATCTTCTGACCTTTGATATTGTACAGTGTTAATGCAACTTTAGATTCACCACCCAAGCTGTAACTAAAGGTAGTGGTTGGATTAAACGGATTAGGATAATTGCCATTGAATTTTATATTTGTCAGTACTCCATTTTCATTTGGAATAACTGCCACAGAAGTTGAAGGAAATGTAATTTCGTCTATCCAACTACAATCTTGATATGATGATACACCGCCATCTTTATAATATTCCCATTTAAAAGTATGGAATCCAGATTCAACATTAAATAATTCAAATTCCCAATTCCCATTTCCACTCCAGCTATCTTGTAGTGTATTATCAATGTAAAAACGCAGGTAATCATAATTGGCCTCTGAAGAAACTTTCTGGTAGAAAGATATTTCGCTATTTTCTTGAACGTAAAGAAAGATAGAAAGTGAAGATGTTTGATCATCATAAATCGTACCCGATTTTGCTGAGTAATTTCCTGAGAAAACAGTTACATCATCAATTACCCAATTATTATTCCCAGAAAAACTCCAACTACTGGCAAATTCTCCATTTTCAAAAGTACCGTCCGGCATTGCATATAATTCAAAATTTATTACATTATTGGAAGCCGTTACAAAATGTTGTTCGAGAATTCCGGCATGAGCAGAACCGTAAACAGCTATATTATAGTTGAATTCGTAAATATCTTCTATCGTATATTCACCACTTTCATTCGTTATTACAGGGGAAATCCCAAAATCTTGAATTGCTACCGTAGCGTTTGCAACAGGTTCAGCAGTATTACCATCCAAAACTACACCTGATAGAGTTATTGTATCACTGGAAGGAATTAATTCAATATCAAGTGATGTAACATCATCATTGATCACAATATCTTCAAATGTTTGTGAGTCATACCCATAAGCTGAAAAAGTAACATCATAAGAACCATTTGTGAGAAAGCGATAATACCTTCCAAATTCTTCATTACTAGTATATGGCTCACGGTAAACTCCCGTATCATCTATACCTTCAATAAAGATCATTGCTTCTATTGGTTCATCTGTATCCACATCGGTGATAAGCCCGGTTAACATAGAATTATTAACTCTATTCAGAAGGATCATTGCAGCTTCTAGATTATCTTCACAAATACCTGCAACCTGTCCGGCAGGTGGAATGAATTCAGTAGCCAACTCAATTGTAAAACTGAAAATACCATAAGTTCCATATGAATAATCATCTGTTGTGCCGGTACAGGGGTAGAGATCCCATGCTGCCTGAGGAGTATAATGCCCTCCACCTTGAGCCGGGATAGTAACAGCCATATCTACTGCAAGCTCTTCCAGAGCTGCTTGATCCGGAGCAACTACACCGTAGGCATAACCATAGGGATAAAGCACTAATTCGCTATAGCTATGATAGCTGATCCCTGCAACAAAATGATGGTTTTCAACTAAAGCTTCAATAGCTTGAGTTTCTGGTTCAGAAAAGGCAGCCATTCCCTGATAAGTTTCGCTAGTCCAACTTGTACTAGCTCCACCCCATTCCCATCCGTAATTCCTATTTGGATCAACACCATCCTGTGCAGAATAGCCAACATCAATTGAACCATTCTCATTGTTATCACAAATATTTTTACGCCACATTGTATAAATTTCATCTGTTACAATTTTATGCCCATTCGGATTCACAAGTGGAACGAACCAAATTTGTGTATTATTAACATTATCGGTAATTTCTGGATCAGTACCGTAGTTATCAATTATATGATTCAAGATAGTCATATTCACTTCCAAACTTATCGGTTCACGAGCATGATGCTCTGATAAATAGTAAATAGATGGTTCATCCTCTTCTGTTTCTACATTATCAGAAACTTTCATCGCCCATACTTCATGATAATAATCATCATAATTAGAGTTCCCAGCATCAGAATAATGTTTACCACGGCTATCTCCAATATCATAAAGTTTACAAATATCTGGATTATCCTGTTCTATTTGTTGCAATTCTGCAAGCATCTCTTCATAATTTATATATCCATCAAGTTCTGTTAGACCTTTTAAATTACTTTTCATCTGCTCTTCAGTTTGTGTGATAACTACTTTATAACCTTGTGCAATAAACTCCTGATATTCAACCTCTGTTACGACAATATCTAGAAACTTTCCCGGTTTATAAGCAGCAACATCATATTTATCGGGTGTAAATGTATTTATAATTTGCGAAGTGGGATATTCAAATCTTATTATGAAGTTACTATTTGCAACTAATGTTGAAACCGAAACAAATAATATTAATATTAACAAAAATAAATTTTTCTTTTTCATACCATCTCCTCTCAATTAATTATATTATATATTGCAATAATTGTTCCAAATATCAATAGTTAATATCATGTTAAAATAAAAAACTACCGGGAATTCCGGCAGTTTTATGCAAATTAAACTATCAGTTTATTAGTAATTATTTCTTTATTAACAATTCGTTTAATTCCAATTGCAACTTTATAATTTCTTCATCAGTAACTTCTTCTTCCGGATCGGAAGAATAGTAAGAGAGTCCCTTATTTAAAGATTGTAAGGCTTCTTTGTATTTCTTCATATCTTTTTGAATATGAGCAAGCTGCACATAAGCATCAAAATGATCTTCCCTCGTTTCGATTGCCATCAAAGTTGCTGTTTCTGCTTCTGCAAGTTTGTTCTGTTTCATTAGCACTTCACCTTTATGGCGCCATGGACAAGACCATTTAGGTACATCATCATTTAATTTATCATAGATTACAATAGATTCATCCAATCTACCTAATTCTAATAATAAATTGGCATAAGAAAATTTTATGCGTGTAGTTAATGAATCTAAATTATCGTCTAAAATATCAAGATTGTTTTCTAATTCCATTGTATAAAGATATGCCAGCATAAGATTCGCTGTATAGGTTGAATCGATTTGTGCTTGATAACTGCCTGCCGCTTTCAGAAAATTCTCATAAGTTGGATTTTCCCGATATTCATTGAACTCAGTATAATCGTCATGTTTGGCAAAACATAATGTAATTAAAACGATGAAAAATAATATTAATAATTTCTTCATTTATCTCTCCTTAACCGTAAATTTTTTGTTAGAGTACAAAGTGTCAAGATGTTGGTTAATGTTTAGAGCACGCTGCGGATTCGGAAGAATCCGCCCAAGGCAAACCAGTCAAGGTTTGAATCGTAAGATTCAAACCGAAAGCAAACCAACCAGCCCTACTGCCGACACGCTTGTTAGTGGCACATTTCTATTATATTTCACAATCTTTATTCAGCTAATAGATTTGCTCACTGCCAATGAAAACAATCTTCTCACCATTTGCTGAATATTTTGGTTTAAATCCATGAGACGTAATTAAAGAATTTTCCAAACTAGAGAGATCAAATCGACGTATTTCACTATTGTAGACATCCGAACTAGTTGAAAAAAGCATTAAATCATTATGGAAATCTGGAAATCCTCCAACAACTAAACTTGTTATATTATTCGTTAGAAGGTCAATTTGTATTATATCTGAATATGAACTATCAATAAATAAGTTATTATTTGTATATGTTAAGCCACCACCATAAGTTACAGTAGTTATAGTATCAACCACATTCTCAGCTATATTCATTTTGTAGATACCACACAAAAAATCTATACCAGACCATGAAAAAAATATTTCATTTGTTGTATTTCCAAAAATAATTGGATTAATATAAGTATTCGCTTGAGCAATCAATAATGTATCTAATTGATCATTGTTCAAATTAAATTTCATTAATGACCAAATACTTTGTGATTGCTCTAAGGCATAAACTAATGTGTTTCCCTTATAAGCAAGCGTAAGAACATCTTTCCAGCGATTGTTTGTGATATTTCTGTAAGAGTTGTTTATCAAATCGAATTCGTAGATATCACTTGTAGAAAACCACTCATCACTTAAAACTATTGTATAACAGAATTGTCCATCTTCTGAAATTCTTGGATTTGAATTTGAAAGATCTAACTCATCACAAATTATTACATTTTCAGAACCATCATCATTAGCTATAAAAAGCGTGTCAGCATCATTCCCTTTTTTTACATAAAGAATTTTATTTGTATTTGGAATAAATTGAACGTTTCTACAATTTGTATCTAATATTTTTTCCTTGTTGTTACCATCGCTATCCATAGTATAAATTGCATTTTGATATGCTGGTCCAACATACTCAAGGATGTCATTTTCACATCCCAAAAATATTAGAAAAATTATTATCAATAATCCACCGAGAATTTTTTTCATAATATTAATTCCTTATAATTCATGAATATTGCCACTAATATTTGGCGTGTGCGGTGGGATCGGAACGATCACGCCTAAAACAAACCGACCAGCCGTTTGAATCTGAAGATTCAAACAAAGAGCACTGACCAACTCTACTGCCGACACGCTTGTTAGGTGGCGTTTACATAAATACAACATTAATCAATTATTTGAAAATCAGTTAAATAACTTTCCTCTGTAAAAATAAAATATCCTATTAAATTACCATCCTCATCAATACATTCAAGATTTTTTACTTCACTAAATCGTTTTACTATTCCATATTTTGATACAAAGTCATAAACTGTAATATCTTCGTTCCCATTTAATTCAGGAAACGAATATTGAATTTTCCAACAATTGAATTCACCAACTGGTACATCAATTTCTTCCCATCCAATAATTATCTTATCAGTTCTCAGATCATAAGTTCTACAAATCCATTCATTATCTTCTTCTAACGGATATTCTAAAGTTTTTTCAAGATCAAAATAAAGGCTATCATCTTTTGAAATTGGAACAATGATTTCATTATTTACAATGTAATTAAGGATTTCTCTTACATTATTGAATATCTTATTATCAAATCTGATATATATATTGTTGTTATTTGTTTTAGGTAATATGTTGCTAACATTAGTATGAGCATAACAAAATAGCCCATCATCATTATTGTTATAATATCTATTTCCTGTAAATATATTACCATTTTCATTCATTATTGATGCGAGATTATACACTTCGAGACTATCAAAGATCACTTCATTTGCAATAATTTCAACTGATCCTGTATGATAAAGTATTGTGTCATTAAATCCATTATATGTTGCCAATGAATCATAATCTAAAGCTAATCTAGTTTCATAATCCCAACTGTTTCCAACTGTTAATGGATAAACAAAATCCATATTAGGTTTATCATTGTCACTCTCACAACCAATAATGCAAATAACAGCTAAAATAATTATTGATAATACCCAAACATTTTTTTTACTTCTCATTAAAACCTCCAAGTTTTTTACAACATTTTTTAAGATTATTCTAATGCCACCTAACGCCGAGCGTGCCACGTCATCTTGCCATGAGCATTGGATTTGCATTTTCAAATCTTGATGCGATTAGCGAGATGATAAAAGGCGAGCAAATATAAAGTCAAGGGTTGTCTATTTGCGAGACCCCGTGGACGCAATT
>JAUVKM010000232.1 GCA_030596265.1 Candidatus Cloacimonadota bacterium | reverse complement strand
TGAGATCGAACGTGGCGAAAAGATGAAGGAAAGATCTAAGAATGATATGATCGAAGCCAATGTTCGCCTGGTTGTTAGTATTGCCAAGCGTTATAATAATCGTGGCTTAGATTTTCTTGATCTAATTCAAGAAGGGAATACCGGACTTATGCGTGCGGTAGAAAAATATGATTATCGTAAAGGTTTCAAGTTCAGTACTTATGCCACCTGGTGGATAAGGCAGGCAATAACACGCGCAATAGCAGATCAGGCAAGAACTATCAGGATCCCAGTTCACATGATCGAATCTATCAATAAAGTGAAAAGAGCAAGCAGAAAATTACTGCAGAAACTTGGAAGAGAACCATATCCGGAAGAAATTGCAACAGAACTAGATCTTCCAGTTGAAAAAATTAAAAATATCCTGGCAATAACCAAAGAACCTGTATCGCTTGATAATCCAATTGGACACGAGGATGAAGATAGTTTACTTGGTGATTTCATTGAAGATAAATCTACGATCTCTCCAGAAAGAATGGCTGAAAGAACTCTCCTTAAGAAACAGGTTGATGATGTGTTGAGAACTTTAACCTCACGGGAGGAAAGGGTTATCAGATTACGTTTTGGAATTGATGATGGTTATCACAGAACTCTGGAAGAAGTTGGAAACATCTTCAGTGTCACTCGTGAAAGGATTCGTCAGATCGAGGATAAAGCCTTGCGTAAACTACGCCATCCGACTAGAAGTCATGTGTTAGAGAAGTTTATAGAGAACTTCAATGTGAAATAATTTGTACCTTAAGAAATTCTTGACATAAAATAGGGTAAATTAGTTTTTACAGTCTTATAATTATTAAGTGGGCCTATAGCTCAGTTGGTAGAGCTTCCGGCTCAAATCCGGCAACTGTCGGACAGAGGTTCGATTCACCTCTGACAAGAAATGAATCATTCTGAATATAATTCAGGGCCTATAGCTCAGTTGGTAGAGCTTCCGGCTCATAACCGGACGGTCAGAGGTTCGATTCCTCTTGGGCCCACCAGATATAAAAAAGACCATTTCCATAAACGGAAATGGTCTTTTACTTTATGAGTTAATAGCTTTATTATACGTTTTTCTTTCTAATCTCGCCAAAATTTAAAATAAGATTAAGAATAATACCAACTACAGCAGCAAGACCAAGCCCTACTAAATGGAAGTTTCCAATAGTAAATTCAGCTCCGCCTAATCCCAAGACAAGCATTGCAGCAGTGATCATAAGTATTTTAGCATTAGTGAAATCTACTTTATGATCAACCATATTCTTAATACCGATTGCTGAGATCATACCGAACAGAAGAATAGAAATTCCACCAATAACCGGACCAGGAATTGTTCCAATAATTGAAGTGAATTTAGGTACAAAAGAGAGTACAATAGCAAATACGGCAGCAATTCTCATAATAACAGGATTGAAAACACCTGTGAGAGCAACAGCACCTGTATTTTCGCTGTAAGTTGTATTAGCAGGTCCACCGATCATAGCAGAGAGAGATGTAGCAAGTCCATCACCCAATAATGTTCTATGAATACCGGGCTCTTTAATAAAGTCTTTTCCAACAACATTACCAATTGCGAGAACATCGCCAAAGTGTTCAACAATAGTAACAATTGCAATTGGCACAATTATTGACATTGAACGTGTGGAAAATACCGGTAGAGAGAATTTTGGTAGACCAAACCAGGCAGCTTCTTTTACTGCTGTAAAATCTACAATTCCAAGTATAATTGCAAAGATATATCCGGCAATGAGAGCAACAAGAACAGGAAGCATGGATAATAATTTTGCTCCTGTTTTTTCAAAGAAGACTTTAACGAAAACTGCAACTGCAAATGTAAATAATGCAACAAGCCAGCAACCATTTACACCGATTTTTTCTACAATACCAGCTGCATAAGTTCCGTTAGCATTATTGATAGCAACCGGTGCTAATATCAAACCAATAAGAATAATTATTGGACCAGTAACAAATGGCGGTAGGATCTTATGCAATATTCTTACATCAATAAACTTAAAGATAATAGCTACAACAACATACAATAGACCCGCTATTACAATACCACCTAATGCTTCTGGTAATGAACCGCCATCAGCAGTTGCAACTGCAATGATACCAGGAATAAAAGCAAAAGAAGAACCTAAGAAAACAGGTACTTGAAATTTTGTGAGAACGTGGAACAAAAGCGTACCAACACCTGCTGCGAAGAGTGTTACCCCTACATCAAGTCCTGTAATCAATGGTACTAGAACAGTAGCACCAAACATTACGAACATGTGCTGAAAACCAAGAACAAAATTCTTGCCATTAAGATCTTTCATAAAAACTCCTTGTTATTATTTACACATCAATCTAATGAATAATTATTCATTAGTACCTTAATTAATAAATTAACTTTTCAATATCGCAAAAAGAAAAGAAATGTAATTCGTTGGCAAGAAAAAAAACTATCTTATGATAATTTTCCCCTCTCAATTTACTTGCGATAGATCTGGATTTCGATATTAATTGTTCATTCATACGATCTCTTTTATTAGTTTGAATAAAACTTCATCTTCATTAAAATTTCCTGTAAATTGTGTTCCAAAAGGCAGTTTGCCAGATAGTCCAAATGGAATTGAGATTGTTGGAACACCTGCATAAGTCCATGGAAGATTCATTGCCGGATCTCCGGTAGAATCTAAGCTATGGGGAGCAGTTGTAACTGAAGAAGGAGAAATCCAGAGGTCAATTCCGTTTTCCTTCTGTAATTGTTCTAGTTCTTCACGGAGTTGAGTTCTACCCTTTATAGCACTATTTAAGACTTTAATTGGAATATTTCTGCCTTTTTCCATCAAATCAACAGAGGCTTGATGATATTTGTCTTCGAATTCATCAAACCAGTTTTTGTGAACATCTGCGAATTCTGCAGCATTCATTAACTTATGTTTATCATTGACTTCATTGATGTTGTCTAAAGTAGGGATTATTTTTATATTGAAACCTTTTTGTTTTAATTTTTCAACGATTTTCCAAAAATTTGAGAGGATCTCCGGTGAGGCTTGCTGTAAATATTTTCCTTCAGGAATTCCCAATACAGGTTTTCTATCAATTTCAGGAATATCGGTATTCCAATTATCACAAAGAATTGAAGCAATGATCTTACTACCCTTTAGGTCTTGAGTAAAAAAACCGATATGATCAGCAGAACATGAGAATGGAATAACTCCAGCAGTTGAAATTCTGCCAAAACTTGGTTTGAAACCTATTATTCCGCAAAAAGAAGCAGGCCTGGAAATTGAACCAATAGTTTGAGTTCCAAGGGATAGAGGACAGAATCCGGCAGAAACAGCAGCAGCAGAACCACTACTCGAACCACCTGGAGTATGATCAAAATTATGTGGATTACAAGTAGCCCCGGGATGAAAATAGGCAAACTCGGTAGTAACGGTTTTTCCCATGATCAAAGCACCAGCTTCTTTTAGTTTGGAAACGACTTCTGATTCCTTTCCTTGAAGAATTTCTGAAGGCACATTAGAACCTGCTTTTGTTTCAAAACCATCAATATGAAAGATATCTTTGACTCCGATTGGAATTCCAAATAAGATTGGTCGATCTTGTGGATCAGGAAATTTATGATAAAGCTTATTTAAATCTTGCTGTAAACGTCCCCGTCTGTTTGGTTCCGGTAGGAATGAATTGATTTTAGAATCCCATTTATCTAATTTATCACAGAGTTCATCGATCAAATGCTCTGGAGTTATCTCTTGATTTTGTAATTGAGAAATTACTTCAGATAAAGAACATTCAGAAACAAATTTCACTTAGATAATACCATCTTCTTTCATCTGTTTTAGTTTCTGCTCATCATAACCCA
>JAUVKM010000073.1 GCA_030596265.1 Candidatus Cloacimonadota bacterium | reverse complement strand
CCCGGTTTAGTTTTCTGGATTTTTTATTTTGCTTTTATTGCTTTCTTTATTGTTGTTATGTGGAAGATATTTGTGAAAGCTGGGAAACCAGGTTGGGGTTGCATTGTACCAATCTATAATATAATCCTGCAATTGGAAATTGCCGGCAGACCAATTTGGTGGATCTTCTTAATGTTCATTCCTTTGGTTAATACTGTTATTGCGATTATTATTATATTTGATTATGCCAAAGCATTTGGAAAAGGAACCGGTTTTGGACTCGGAATGTTATTTCTTCCCTTTATCTTCTTCCCGATCCTCGCCTTTGACAGCTCTGAATTTCAGGAGACAATTCATATCGTAAGTCAACCGTAATAGAGATCAGGGATATACTTTAATTTTGTAAATTTATTAAAAAGCCTTTCGAAGCTAATAAGCTCGAAAGGCTTTTTAAGTTGTTCTTAGCAAACTTACAGATATATTCTTCTGTTTTCCTTTCTCTATTTCATCAGTATCATCTTTTTGGTTTCTTCATGGTTATCTGTTTTCATTTTATAGAAATAGATTCCTGAAGATACTAGTTTATTATTATCATCTGTTCCATTCCAAATAACTGTATGGTTCCCAGATTCAAGTGTTTCATTAACCAGAGTTTTCACTTTTTGACCTTTGAGATTATATATTTCTAAAGTCACAAACGAGGACGTTTGTGTTACGTTAAACGAAATCGTGGTCTCAGGATTGAATGGGTTAGGGTAGTTTTGATGCAGCTTAGTTATGGGGGAAATTATAATTTCACTGCTGCTTGGATTTTGGGAAACAGTGATAGCCTTGATACAAAAATTGTAGTCATAAGTTGCAGGAAGCGGTATCCAGGAAGATGTATAGATGTAGGCTCCGTTTCCTTCGATCATAGGTCCTGCATCGTGATAAACTGCAGCAACATTACCGGAGAGTGAGTAAATTCTGTACCCAATATAATATTCAGCAGTAACATCTATTTCAAAAAGGTCAGCAAAAGTAACATTCAGCCATTCACCTTCTGTAAAATCATCTATTTGTTGCTCATAAATTATAAGATCATTCTTCCAAATTTGAGCATATAATTCACCTTCATCAGGATCGAAAGGAGCGATAAATTCTACTTGCGAAAAGATGTTATCTTCATTACCAATTAAATCTTCACCCGAAAGTCGTATCGCACAACTCATAAATTGGAAAAGTTGTAATTGTCCCACCGGATCTCCAGCAAAATTATATGTAAATTCGTAGAGATATTCTTCCAGTTGGAAATCAATGATCTGATTATCTACTGAGATTATCACATCCTGAATATCAAAGTAATTTCCAGTTAGACTGGCAGTTGCAGAATAATCTCCGGGAATAACCCCTGGAATAACGTAATCTCCATTCACATCAGCAACCCCGGAGCTGATCAATATGTCATCTTGATAAACATTTATATGAGTATTTTCCGGATTTATAGCAGCACTTACATTTCCGGAAATAGTTTCATAGTTATCCAAATAGATTGTAAGAGTATTATTATTTTCATCTAATGTAACGGTTTCATTCTTATAAAAATACCCACCACCTGCTAATTCAATAATTGCTGTCATTTCGTATTCGCCGGGGAAAAGAATGGGAATATCAAAGTTACCATCCGGGTCATCAACAAATATTTCATGACATCTTGGGCCATCTAAAGTAATGTATGTTTCATTCAAAGGAGCACCATTTGCAACGACCACACCGGAAACATCGAAAGGAATAGTTCCACCTTCGATATTAATCACAGCCCTTTGAATTGCGTTGTATCCACCTGGCATTCCGGTGGGAAGATAGAACCAACCATCAGAAATTCCTCCCCATCCAAAATTTATATGATAGGTGCCGTTATTGCCATTATAACCATCACATACTACATCATGCCAAGTTCCGGGAGAAATAGTGAATTCTGCCGGACGAGCTTCCGTCATATCTGTCTGGAGATTACTATAAAACAGTTCATTAATAGTTGTAGTATAAGTCGCTGTATCGTAATTATATTTGTTGAGAAGAGCAGAATAAGCATCACTTAAAAATGCTCCAGAACCAAAGGAAGAATAGTACATTCCCATGGATACACCTGTAGCAAATGAGAGAGCGGAGATCATATCTTCAGTTGGCAGATCATAATTCTCATAAGCAATTTTCAGGTCATCCAAATATGGATTCAACTGGGGAAAGGAAGGGAAATCAAGCGTTAGATAATCATCATCAATATGAATATGTGGTGATGTGTAGTAGGAATAATAATCATCCGCATCATCAAAACTGGCATCACCAATCCAGCGGTGATAGTGCATTATTTGCGACATAGCAGTAGCTGTACATCCCACTATACATCTAATCATATTTCCCGGATCAAGTGGACAAAAATTATTGTATGGTTCTGTTTGGTACCATTGTGTATCGATCCAGCCTTCTGTAGGGCTGTAACCTTCCGGTGGATAGATATTATTCCTGTTCATGGTTTGTTCATAAGTTCCATTTAGATAACTACTCCACAAAACTCGGTTTGATTGTTTTACATCTTCGGAGGTTAACGGAATTGCTTCTAATCTCAATCTCATATCACTTTTCATATATTGATATCCAATATTCTCAGGAATATCTAGATCACTGAAATTGTTGAGAAAAGAATACCCGATAACCGGATAAATATCTGTATCGGTTGAGGTCGCAATAAAGCCTTTTGGCTGCAAATTGAAAACATAAGCTAAAGTAATTTCATTTGAATCTCTGATTTCAAAATAATCGAAAATCGTATATCCCATTTTTTCGTGAACATAGAGTTGATGTTCTGCTGTTTTTAAAGCTTGTTCATATCCAACTTGAGATGCAAATAGGATATTTACTAAAAACATTAAAATTATAAATAAATTTCTTCGTTTCATAATATCTCCTTTTTATTAAACATAGGTTAAGTTTACTTTATCAAAATTTATCCTTCATAGCTTTCCTGAACATCGAAGCTTTAGCGAAGTAGTTAGCGGAGAAGGATCATTTTCTTCGTTTTTTCAAAATTACCGGTTTTTAGTTTATAGAAGTAGCTTCCAGATGAAACGGGTTTATTGTTCTCATCAGTTCCGTTCCAAACAACGCTGTATTGTTTTTCCCCTCGTCCTTCGATAAACTCAGGATGACACAAGCTCGGTGAAAGATCTTTCACTTTCTGACCCTTTAGATTATAGATTGCCAGTTCAACTTGTACGTTTTGTTGGTTTTGTTCGATGCTAAAACTGATTGTCGTCGATGGATTGAAAGGATTAGGATAATTCTGATGTAAAAAGACTTCTGGAGATTGTACAATTACATTGTCATCTACATCTATATAAGGTGGAGCACCAAATTCATAAGCTCCCATATCGATAAAAGCAAAACCGTCTCCTCTGCCATCCACAATTCGCTCATTACCGATAATATCAAATAGTGGTAGATTCAATCCAGTTGTATCTTGAATACCGGAATCTATGCAGGGAGAATCTTCTAACAATGAGAATGGATATCCACCAGATCCCGCAAACAAAGGATCTTCAAAAATGTTAAAAAAGTCATCACAGGATGTCCCATAAAGGTTAATTCCGGTAATGTCACCCAGCCCGGTTTGTACATAACCACTAAAATTTTCAGGACCATTATAGAAATTACAAAAGCTGATATCCACATTTTCGGGTAAATTAAAATGTATTCCTGCACCAGAGGCTGCTTCATTTCCCTCAACTATCGAATTGATAACAGTAATGCCTGAACCGGCAAAAGCAATTCCCCCACCATTATCATCGCTGCAATTTCCACTTATCGTGCAGTTGGTCAAATTAACTTCTGCATTAAATAAAACAGCAACACCACCACCATCAGAATCTGCATGATTATCACTTATTGAGCAATTGATAATATCTATATCAGAATTAAGTACCGAAAGACCACCACCCGCACAACTAGTAGTATTTCCACTTATCGTTACATTCACCAAACTTGAACTGGAAATCCTACAGCAAATTCCACCACCAAAAAGGCTAGCTTCATTATTGGATATTGTAACATCAATTATAATTGGATTGGAATTAATTATAAATATCCCGCCGCCACCACCATTATGACCATTAGTAATTGAAAAGCCTGATAAAACAGCAGTAGAATCTTCACCACTGCAAAAAGTTACAACACTCCCATTATGGTTCCCGTCAATAATGGTTTGAGAAATATAAGTTGTATCCTGGGTTGTTAAAAATAGTGATGCAACAGTAATCAGTTTTCCGTTGTAGTTGATGTTTTCAAAGTATGTTCCTGGCTGAACCAGAACGGTGTCTGCATTGACTGAAATATCAATTCCTGCCTGGATCGTTGGCTGATCTGCAGGGACGTTGATGATGGTTGAGAATAAACAAGTTGTTACTAACAACACAAAAATAAAAATAAGCGTTTTCATAATACTTCCTCCTATTTGATTAATATCATCTTCTTTGTTTTCTCATAATCACCTGTTTTCAATTTATAGAAATATATTCCACTTGAAACTGTTTTCCCATTATCATCTTTTCCATTCCAGACCACTGAATGCTGACCGGCTGAGAACTGACCAGCTGAATTGCTGATAAGCTGCTTCACTTTCTGTCCTTTGATGTTGTAGATATTGAGTGAGACCTTTGAATTTTCTTTGAGAGAGTAATTTATTGTTGTTGTCGGATTGAATGGATTAGGATAGTTAGAAAGATTAGTGATCAGGGATGAGGAATTAGGAATAATTGGCTCATTCACATCCACATAAGGTGGAGCATCGTATTCGTAAGCTCCCATATCAATGATAGCACTTCCATTACCATCTCCATCCCAGATGCGCAGATTACCGATTATATCCCAGGGTGGTAAATTTAATCCTGTAGTATCAGGAATACCGGCATCTATACAGGGAGAATCTTCCAAAAGCGAATAAGGATGTTCTCCAGTTCCAACAAATAACGGATCTTCGTCTATATTACCTTCTCCTGCCCAACCTCCTTCTATATCCGAATATGTTGCTGTAATTGAGCCGGAAGTAATATATATCTCTTCCGGAGTATCGTTCCAGAGAATACAATTTACTAAACTTGGATTTGAATTATGAAAGTAAATACCACCACCGCTTCCCCCAGCACTATTACCTGATATGGTTACATTCACTAAACTCGGATTGGAACTATTACAGTAAATTCCACCACCTGCCCAATCAGTAGAATTATCTGATATTGTAACATTTATTAAACTCGGACTGGAATCAGATACACAGTAAATACCACTACCATTACCTGATATGGTGACATCCACTAAACTTGGACTGGAACTAATACAGTAAATTCCTATACCTGTATTACCTGTATTACCTGATATGGTGACATCCACTAAACTCGGGCTGGAATAATTGTTACAGTAAATCCCACCACCACCAGCATAAGAACAATTACCTGATATTGTTACATTCCGTAAACTTGGACTGGAATTATGACAGTAAATCCCACCACCATGAGAGGCATTGCCATTAGTAATTGTAAAACCTATTATATTGGCAGTTTCATCCTCTCCATTTTCAAAGGTTACAACACTCTCACTACTATTTCCGTCAATAATGGTAGATGAAATATAGGTTGTATCCTGTGTTGTTAAGAATAGAGATGCTACAGTAATCAGTTTTCCATTGTAGTTAATGTTCTCCACATAATTTCCCGGCTGCACGAGAACCGTATCAGTATCAACTGCTACGTTAATTCCAGCCTGGATCGTGGGTTGATCGGCAGGAACGTTGATGATGGTTGAGTATAAACACGTAGTTACTAATAAAACAAAAATAAAAATAAGTGCTTTCATTTTTTTCTCCTTGTCCTCCGAAGTCCGTCAGTAGCCGGACGAAGGAGGACTAATTTAATTCATTCTAATTGAATTTTCTTGTTTACAAATGCTTTCAATGCAATGTCTCCTTGTAAAACACGAATTACTTAAAGAAATAAATTAAAGACATTGTAGGCATGAATGATACTAACTTGCTGTCATCATCATAATGCAATATTACAGTAAATGGTGAACCAATGATGAAACGCATATTTCCGGAAAACGTGATCTCAATTTCCGGTCCAACACCAATTGAATAAGTCATATCATCCAAATGATTATTTTCATAGCTGGCAAAAATACCGAATCCACCAACAATGTTGAATCGAGTTTTCTGAATAGAATGTATTGGTTTGATCAATTGCAACCCAATAGAATGAAGTGTATTTGAATCACCCATACTTCCACCATAGGTTGTTTGAAAACCATACATTTTATTTTCATACCTGTATGAAGCTCCAAATCCGCTTGTCATTCCAGCACTTATACCAAATCCTTTTTCAAATTCAATTTCTGCCAAAAGAGTTGATGTGATCAAGACGATCATTATGAGTGCAAATATTATTTTCATTTCAAACCTCCTTTAGAAATTGTAGTATAAGCTAATTTCTGGAATGGGGAAAACTATCAATCGATTGTCATCGGAAGATGTCTTAAAAATATCTGCAATTGTAAGTGGTAGATCTAAAGAAAATTTTAGATTCCCTTTAATTGTGTATTCCATACCAATCCCGCCACCTATCGAAAAAATTGGATCGTTTTCTGATTCGGTACCAATATCCAATAATACAGAAGATGCTGCAAAATAGTATGCCTTTGAAAATCCAATATTGTGGAATAGTCTCATTGCTTTAATACCTATCGGCACATAAAAATTCTCTTTCGTACCAATTGCAACAAAGTTTATCTGGTATCCAAATGTATCATTGTACTGTCTGTAAGAAAATCCTGCTCCTGATGCTACTCCCATGGCAAGACCAAGGTTATGATCGGATTCTGCCCAGGATATCGTTGTCATTATGATGATAAGTAGAACAACTATTTTCTTTTTCATAATATCCCCTATTTGAAGTAGTAATGCACACCGGCTTGCGGTATGAATTTAAGAAATTCTGATTTACCATCATAATACCATGGCCATTCTACAGACAAATGAAGGTATCTTGTTAAAGGGAACTCGAGCCCGATACCGATTCCAACATTAATGAAAATATTATCTTCATATTCATAATCTCCAGATTCCATTTTAGCCTTATCGTAAACATCAAAGATTGTAGTTCCAGCTAGAAGATAAAATCTTGATGTATGCCAATTTTTTAAAATGTAATAACCTGTTCCGGAAATATTCATACCTAAATATTCGATGGTATAGACATCCCCTACAACATCCTCCTCATCTTCAGGTTCATAGCTGTAATATGCACCACCGGCAATCTGATAACCAAACTTCTCGTTCATTTGACGATATGAAATTCCACTACCGGATATGTAACCGGCTGACATTCCGATTGAATGTTTCAACTCTTCTGCGGAAAGAATAGAAATAGAAATAATTATTAATATAAGAATTAATTTCTTCATAAATCCTCCTTGTCTTCCGTAGCTTTTTACTCTTTTAAATTTCTCTTTCAAAAACTGAAATTGTCATAACTCCGTATTTTGTTCCAAACGTAATTTTCTCTTCACCAATTGCGATGATCCTCCCTATAAAGGAAGATCCATCATTAATAGTTAAGAGCTGCACTTGAGTGGAATCTGGTATTACCAAATTGAGGATATCTTTTGATCGTTCAATTGCAAATAATTGAGTGAAGACAATAAGTAAAAAATTGAGAGTAGTAAAATTAATGATTTTTATAATACACTCCTTTTTATCAAGTTTGCCGTTGAAGAAAGGTTTTAAGAAGTGTCAGATAATTCAATTAGGTTCAGAAGTGTTTGAGATTTCAAAATCCCACACTTCTTTATCTACCTCTTCGAAAAAGATTTACATCTTATTTCATGTCAATATTTTTTTTAGTATTAATATTTTTCACTATTAAATATTAATACCAATTTACACTAAAAACAGTTCCGATAGGCAAGAGTATAAATAAAAAAGCCTTTCGAATTTAGGTTCGAAAGGCTTTTTTCATGCTTAGGTTTATTAAGTATCAGAACATGTATCCTCTTCTTCTTTTTCATCTGTAAAATGGCGACGAATAAATTCAGGTTGAGGATGAGGTATCTTTTTGTGATGCTCCTTGTGAACGTTGTAGTTTGAACTGAACAATATCTTGAATAGCAGTAAGATCATAATTCCCTGCCAATATGTAATTGGATTTGAGCTAAAGATCGGTGTGATCGTGGCATTCCATAACAACTGTACAGCCCATCCTACTAAAAATGCTACTCCAATTCCTAAAAGAATGAACAACGGGATAAATTTTTTGTATTTACTTTTCATATTTCCTCCAATATGTTTTTATTTTAAATTTCTAAAACCGGATCAATTCTTATTTTTTGCTCTGAGAAAAGATCTCTCAGTAAAAACAGAGTGCCGACACATGGCAGCCAGCTCAGATAGTCACTTAATTCAGTTTCTGTTTCTTCACTTTCTATA
>JAUVKM010000192.1 GCA_030596265.1 Candidatus Cloacimonadota bacterium | reverse complement strand
CATAGAAGGGGAGCGAATTATTTTTTATGAAAGATTTTTTTAATCTTTCTACAACATCCTTAATGTGATAAAGAACTTCATCATTGGAAAATCTGATAACATGAAATCCAAGTGATTCAATGATATGCTCTCTCATTTTGTCGTATTCTTTTTGAGTTTCATGAATTCCACCATCAATTTCGATTACCATTTTTGCTTCGTGACAATAGAAATCTGCGATAAAGAATCTGATTTGATCATTCCATTTAAAGCTTATTGGATATTGTCTTAGAATTTTATATCCTTCGATCTGCCTATTTCTAACGACTTTCCAAAAAGCCTTCTCAGCTTTGGTTTGATTTTTCCTGAATCTTCTACAAACATCTCTAATATCTTCTTGCATATTCTTTCATAACTTCTTATGTTCCTTCTTTCCGAGCATAGCGAGAAGAGAAGGACAGCAGGATGAGTCAATACAACGGCACAATCTTATTCCCCGGTACTTTTTTAACTACGTTCTTTAATTCGAGCGAAAGTAATATCGTAGAAATTTGACCAACTGTAAAACCGGTTTCAACTATCAATTTATCAAAATGAGTTTCCGGTTTGTTTTGCAGTAAAATTTGATAAATTTGTTCTTCCTTTTTATTAATGTCTGGGAAAATTCTTTGCTGTTGGTCCATTACAAGTTCATATTCTTCTAAAATATCTGCTGCTTTTGTTACTATTTTTGCTCCCAGTTTTATCAGGTAATTAGGTCCTTCCGCTTGTGGACGGTTAACATCACCGGGTAAAGCAAAGACATCTCTGTTTTGATCCATAGCAAATTTTGCCGTGAGTAATGCACCGCTTTTCTTACTTCCTTCAATTATCAAACTGCCTAAAGAAAGACCGCTTATAATTCTATTTCTCGTTGGAAAATTCCATTTTTCTGCTTTACTTCCCGGAATAAATTCAGAGATCAAGACACCATTTTCTAAGATCCGTTCTGCTAATTCTCTATTCCTGGAAGGATAGATTTGATCAACTCCCGTTCCCATTACAGCATAAGTTCTGGCTCCACTTTCTAATGCTGCCAGATGCGAGATTGTATCAATTCCATAAGCCAATCCACTAATGATGGTAAAGCCTAAGCTAGCCAAATTCTGCACTATTCTTTTAGTCATCAGCTTACCATAGTTACTTGCCTTTCTTGTTCCAACCACACCAAGTGCACGTCTGAAATCATCCTTTTTTATTGTCCCTCTATAAAACATGAATGGAGGTGGATCAAAAATATTTTTTAATGGTTCGGGATATTCATCATCCAAAATTGAAACGAATTGTATCTTGTATTGCTCGATTAGATCACAAATATTTTCCCAATTTTCCGGCTCTTTTATATTTAATAGATGTTCTTTTGCAACCTCAGAGATGAATTCAATATCATTAAATTTTGACATATCGTTAATAAAATCAATTGGTTCTCCAAGAGATTTTACAAGCCTAATCGCTGTTGCATGTCCGATCTCAGGGGCAGAAAGCAGTTTTATCCATGCTTTAATATTTTCCAAATTATTTTTCATATATCTCTCTATTTACGATCTGTGGTGGTATTTTTTCCTGCCAAATAGCAATAGCATTCTCAATTGCTATAAGTCCCATATTTGTTCTGGTTTCCACAGAAGCACTGGCAATATGAGCTGCTAATACAACATTATCACAATTGATCAAACCTTCAATTAATTTTGGCTCATTTTCATACACATCTAAGCCGGCACCTGCAATCCAGTTTTCTTGAAGAGCCTTTAGGAGCATCTCCTCATCAACCACCGCTCCTCTGGAAGTATTGATGAGAATGGTTGTGTTTTTCATTATTTGTAACTCTTTTTCTCCGATCAGGTGTTTTGTCTCCGGTAACATAGGAACATGAAGAGAGACAAAATCAGATTCTCTGAGTAACTTTTCAAGATCAACTTTTTCTGCCTTTATTGTATTTTCAATATCAGAATTATCATCCGAATAGAGAATTTTCATATTAAAACCTAAAGTACGTTTTGCAACTGCAATTCCAATTCTACCTGCACCAATTATGCCAAGTGTTTTCCCATAAATATCTGCGCCTAAAAATAATTTAGGAGCCCAACCAATAAATTTTCCTTCCCGTACAAATTTATCGGATTCCACAATTCGTCTGGCAACACTGAACATTAGTGCCCAAGCCATATCAGCAGTTGTTTCTGTGAGAACTCCAGGAGTGTTAGTAACCGGAATATTAAGGTTCGTTGCATATTTTACATCAATATTATTGAAGCCAACTGCATAATTTACAATCCCCTTTAAATTCGGATTGCAAGAGATAATATCTGAGTCAATCGTGTCTGATAGTAAACATAAAAGAATATCGCAACTTGATGTTCCCCGTATTATTTCATCTTTGGAAAGTGTTCTATCATAGGGGTTTACATTCACTATAAAATGATCATTTAATTTTTTCATTACCTGGTCAGGCAACATTCTTGTAACAAATATTTTTGGTTTCATTTCTTCTCCGAATATTAATTTAATTGAAGTTCTTCAAATATTTCTTTTACTTTCCCAGACAATAATGAATAAGCATTTTGCATAGCTTTTTCTTTGGAAATACTCTGTTCGCATAATGCTGACATATATTTGAAATCCTGATTATATTCTTCTCTGGCATCCTTGGTTATGCTGCCAAAAACCCCAATAATAGTTTTATTATATTCTCGGGCAATTTCGGCGATCTTATATGGAATTTTACCAAACTTCGTCTGAAAATTCAATTCTCCTTCACCGGTAATAATAACATCTGCGTTTTGAATTTTTGTTCTTAGGTCTGTAGCATTTATAACAAAATCGCTTCCCGAAACAATATGGGAGTTGAACATAATGGAAAGTCCTGCAGCTAATCCGCCTGCTGCTCCACTTCCATCAAATTCTGTAATATTAATTCCCGTATCTCTTTTCACAATTTGTGCAAAATGTGCTAAATTATCTTCGAGGATCTGCACTTCTTTTTTAGAAGCTCCTTTCTGTTGACTATAAACATTAGCAGCACCATTGACACCTAGTAATTTATTCGATACATCACGCAAAAAGGTTAACTCAATATTCTTATATTTATTTAGAGTTGAAATATCAACTCTTTGCAGATCCTTCAAATAAAGCCCACCAAGTTTGATATTTATTCCATTTTCATCTAAGAGTTTTACACCTAAAGCCTGCAATGCTCCAGCTCCGCAATCTGTGGTTGCACTTCCTCCCAAACCTAAGATCACCTTGGTATATCCACGTTCTATAACTTTTCGTATTAGTTCACCTGTGCCATAAGTTGTAGTGTATAGCGGGTTTCTTTTCCTTATTGGAATGAGAAGCAGACCAGAAGCCAATGCCATTTCCATTATTGCAGTTTTACCATCTTGAAGAATGCCAAATTCTGTTTGGATCTTCCTTCCGATCGGGTCTATTACGAAATCCCTCATCTTAGTTCCACGATTAGCAGAGATAAGACAATCAACTGTGCCCTCTCCTCCATCAGCTATTGGGATCTTTTCTATTTCAAAGTGTAGATCTTTAATTCCCTCTTCAATTGCATCTGCCGCTTGTATGGAGGATAGACTTCCCTTAAACGAATCGGGAACTATCAGGATTTTCATTGGTTTTTTATTCTTTAGTCAATTTTGCTAATATCTGATGCAATTTAACAATTAATTCTCTCATATTTTCACCGGAAACAGATGATATTGAAATAATGTTTTCATGTAGTTTAGTTTCAAATTCATTTTTTAATAGTTCGTAGAATTCATCTTTTTCTTCTTCAGGAATTGTATCCATTTTACTAAGTGCAATTAAATGTGGTTTTTTATCCAGATACGGATCATAAAGATGCAATTCTTTTTTCAATACTTGATAATCATTGAACGGATCTGCTGAATCTATATCGATGAGAAAAAGCAGGATCTTGGTTCTTTGAATATGCCGCAGAAACTGATCTCCCAAACCCTTCCCGTCATGAGCTCCTTCAATTATCCCCGGAATATCAGCCATCACAAAAGATTCAAAATCACTTACCTGAACCACACCGAGAGAAGGTGCAAGAGTTGTGAATTCATAATTCGCTACTTTAGGATGAGCTGATGAGACTTTGCTTAATAATGTTGATTTCCCGGCGTTAGGAAAGCCGACTAAGCCAACATCTGCCATTAATTTAAGCTCAAGTTCCAATTCACGATATTGCCCATTACCACCGGGTTTAGCGTATCTCGGAGCTTTGTTGGTAGCACTTTTGAATCTGGTATTCCCTCTTCCGCCGTTTCCACCTTTAGCCAGAAAAACTTTTTGCCCGTGATCAAGAACTTCCCCGATCTTTTCATGTTTGCCATCGGTAATATCGAATATCTCTGTTCCTAAAGGTAAATCTAAAAATCTATTTTTTCCGCAGGCGCCGGTTTTATCGCTTCCCTGTCCGTGCTGCCCTCTCTCAGATTTATAAAGCTTGTTGAAACGATAGGCGATGAGTGTATTAATATTCTCATTTCCAACAGCAATAATATCTCCGCCTTTGCCCCCATCACCGCCATCAGGTCCACCTTTGGCAACGAACTTTTCTCTGCGAAAGCTAACACATCCGTTTCCGCCATTACCGGATTCAACTTTAATTCGCGCAAAATCTATAAACATACTTTTCCTTTTATTTAATATTTAATTCTTTCTATATCTACAATTCACTTGAACAACTATTATTCAAACCGTTCGGTCCGTTCTTCGTAGCATACTGCGAAGGATGAAAAGGTCAAGAAAAGCAAGAAGTTCAAAACCATTCTGAAGGTTATACCAATTATTTTATCAATAACATCTTTTTATTTGCAACC
>JAUVKM010000164.1 GCA_030596265.1 Candidatus Cloacimonadota bacterium | reverse complement strand
GCTTATGTAGGAAATCCACGCGAAGTTCTTGGAAATGATGATTTGCAGATCGCAGCTATTTCCAGTTCAGAAAGATTAGCACAATTTCCTGATGTCCCCACATTTGATGAATTGGGAATAAGCGGATTGAATAATGAATTCATGTGGCGCGGATTCGTACTGAAAAAAGGAACTTCTCCTGAAATTAGAAAATGGTTTAATGAACTTTTTACTAAAGTAAATAATGACCCTGAATGGCGTGAGTATTGGGAAAGAGGCGGTATAGATGTTATTTATAAAAGTTCCGATGAATTCACAAAAATAGTACATACTGATAAAGAGCAATTTACTCATTACCTTCAAAAAATTGGCATAATAAACACTGAAGCAACGAATATGATAGCAAAACTATCTACCGGAAAAGTATTATATTTCCTTGTAATTTTCTCTGTGGTCATTTTTTTTATTATAGGATTTTTTGTAAATCGTTCACCAAACAGGAATTATCTTGCTAAAATCATGATCCCTTTATTTTTCATCATACTTTCAATAATTCTTTTCATTATTTCATTCTCTTTTCCAAGTAATGAAAAAGTAGGTCCTTCAGTAATTCCTCGACTCTGGATAATAATACTGATCCCCTTAAATATTTATCTTTTAATCAATATTTTACGTCAGAAAAAAGAGATCGAGCATAAAGAGGAGAACAAGAAAATCGTATTTGGTTTCATTGGATTATTGATACTTTATTTGATCAGCATTTTTTATCTTGGATATTTTATAAGTTCATTTGTTTTCTTATTTATTGGGATGTATATACTGGATTATCGTAAATATCTAACAATACTTCTTATTTCCGCAGGTTGGTTACTCTTTTCTTATCTAATATTTTATAAGCTGCTTTATGTTCCACTGCCTATAGGCAAATTAATTGAAATGATATTTTAGAGGATATAATGGAAATATTAACAAATATGGCTCAGGGATTTAGTTTTGTATTAGGATGGCAGCCGATTTTATTTATTGTTTTAGGTGTAATTATGGGAATTCTGGTTGGTGCAATGCCGGGTCTATCTCCTTCAATGGGAGTTGCTTTGCTCGTACCTTTCACGTATGCGATGTCGCCAACTTTAGCATTGATACTTCTTGTTTCGATCTATATAGCTGCAAATTATGGTGGTTCGATAACAGCTGTTACCATCAATGCTCCGGGAACACCGTCGGCAGTTGTTACATCTTTCGATGGTTATCCGCTAACCAAACAGAATAAACCCGGAATGGGATTGGGAGTTTCTTTGGTTTCATCTACAATTGGTGGTTTTATTGGAACTATTATCCTCATTTTATTTAGTGTACAATTGGCTAAAGTAGCAGTAAAATTTCATCCTGCTGAGTATTTTGCTTTAGCAATTTTTGGTTTGACCACTGTAGCAACCTTAGGTGGAAAGAATTGGGTGAAAGCATTTATTGCCGCAATGTTTGGTCTTCTAATTAACACAGTCGGTATAGACCCAATTTCTGGCGTTAGCAGATTCACTTTTGGTTCGGTTCATCTTTATGATGGATTTTCTTTGATTCCTGCTTTAATTGGACTTTTTGCTCTTAGTGAAGTCTTTAAACAGATCGACGAGCAGAATTTTAAAAGTAAAAAAATTGAACTGGAAAAGACACAATGGCCAACACTTATTGATTATTGGAAATTGAAATTAACAATTGTAAGATCATCAATAATGGGAACACTGATTGGAATTTTCCCGGGTGCCGGAGCTACAATTGCATCATTTATTTCTTATGACGTAGCAAAAAGAACAAGTAAAGAACCTGAGAAATTTGGGTATGGAAGCCTGGAAGGAGTTGCTGCTGCTGAAGCTGCAAATAGTAGTTCGGTAGGTGGTGCATTGGTTCCGCTTCTCACTCTTGGAATCCCTGGAAGTGCTTCTACGGCAGTGCTTATCGGTGCTCTAATGATCCATGATCTTACTCCCGGACCGCAACTTTTTAATAATAATCCTGAAATTATCTACGGATTATTCGCTAGTTTATTAATTGCAAACATTGTTTTATTGGTTCTTGGTTTATTCGGCAGCAGATTATGGGTAAAAGTTACAGCTGTTCCCAAGAAGATCCTTTATCCAATGATATTCACAGTATCAATAATTGGTAGTTTTGCAGTAAGATACTCTTTCTTTGATATTGCAGCATGTCTTGGATTTGGAATTTTCGGTTGGATATTGAGAAGATATAATTACCCGGTTGCACCTATCGTATTGGGAATTGTACTGGGAAACATAGCCGAGACAAACTTCCGTAGAGCAGTAATGATGGGTGATTACACCATTTTCTTCACTCGCCCTGTGAGTTTAATTCTATTAATATTGGCACTTGTTTCATTTGCGTGGCCAATTCTTCAAAATAAATTATATAGTAAAAAAGAATTTTCTAAATTGAAAAACTAATAACCAAAAAAATGGAGGAAAAATGAAGAAATCGATTGTTTTATTGTTTGTTGTTCTTTGTGTAGGGATTTTAGCTGCAGAAACATCCACCGGAGGAACAGCTTGGGAAAGTGGGATACTAAAATGGACATCTGATGACGGAAATTTTCAAACACGTCTTGATGTTCGCATGTATCTCGATTTTGCACAATTTTTAAATAGTGAAAATGATTTCCGAAACGGTACAATGCTTCGTAGAGGAAGATTTGCCGTGAAATCGAAATTATGGGAAGTTTGGAATGCTGAATATGATATGGATATTGCCGATAATTCTGTTGAGGTCAAAGACATGTGGTTCAGTTATAATGGATTTAAGAATGGTTTTATTAAAGTAGGTCATTTCAAAGTTCCATTCAGTTTAAACGAATTAACCAGCTCGAGATTATTAACTTTTATGGAAAGAGGATATCCAAATGTTTTCCCACCAGGACGAAGATCAGCATTGGGTGTTACGAAATGGGGAAATGTATGGCATTTTTCAACAGCAGTATATGGACAAGAACTTGCAGAAAAAGAACAAACACGAATTGACGAAAGTATTGGTTTTGCAGGTCGTTTTGCTCTTTCACCAAAAATCGGGAAAAATCTATTATTTCATTTAGGTGTTGGTGGAGTTTATCAGACTCCAGATAATGATAGTGAATCAATTGAATATAAGATTGAACCGGAAGCAAAGATGGGAGATTCAGAAATCCTTGTCGCCGATATCAGTGATGTAGAAACAATTATATTGTATGGACTGGAAGGTGCTATGAAATATAATAATTTCTGTCTCCAAGGTGAATACATTCAATCAAATCTAGCTCGTTTAAATGATCTTGATGATGTTAATTTCAGTGGTTTTTATACATTCTTAAGTTGGATAATAACAGGAGAAGAACGACCTTATTATGTCAATGAAGGTGAATTTGGACAGGTAATTCCTAAAAGCAAGAAAGGTGCTTTAGAGCTTGCTGTACGTTACAGCCATTTAGACTTAACAGATGAAGATGCGGATATCTTTGGTGGAATGGCAAACAATATTGTTATTGGTTTAAATTGGTATGCAAATCCAAATCTACGTCTTATGGTAAATTATAATATCGTTGATAATTCTGAAAATGCAGATATGGGTGGTGCTTTGATAGGCAATGATGATTTCAATGTGTTCCAGATGAGAGCAGTAGTTAATTTTTAAAAGGAGATATTTATGAAATTTTCAAAATGGTTTCTATTTAGTATAATTGGAATGTTCATTATAATGGGGTGCAGTCTTGATGAAACAACAGGGCCAGAGCCGGATCCAGATCCTGAACCATTGAACATACTTTGTATAAATGAATTTTTGGCAAGTAATGATACTTCCAACGAAGATGAGTTTGGTGGGTTTGATGATTGGTTTGAACTTTTTAACGGTACTGAAGCAACTATCAATATTGGTGGTATGTATGTTTCGGATGATCAAACCGATTTAACAAAATGGCAGATTCCAGATACAGATTCAACACTAACAACTGTTGAGCCTGGTGAGTTTTTGTTGATCTGGGCAGATGGTGAACCAGATCAGGGTGTGCTGCATGTGGATTTCAAACTTTCAAGTGGCGGAGAAGACTTAGTAATAACCGATCTTGATGGTGCTACAATAATTGATTCTTATACTTTTGGGGGACAAACAACAGACGTTTCAGTTGGTCGCCTACCGGATGGAACCGATAGTTGGTCAACTTTTGATACACCAACACCAGGAGCAAGTAATCAGTAAATTAGTAATAGATTGAGATTGAAACTTCAGAAATTAAAAGTTTCTTAATGATGTGTTAATAAAAACAAAAAGATGGAGGAAAAAATGAAATTTGTAAAATGGCTTATTATTCTTGCGGTAGGAATGTTCTTGCTTATGGGATGTGACGACAATGACACAAGTGGACCTGACACTGGTGATATTATCCTTGTTATCAATGAATTTATGGCAAGTAATGATTACGGTCCTGTTGATGAAAATGGTGATCATGATGATTGGATCGAGATCTACAACGCCGGAGAAGAGGAAGTAGATATTGGTGGTATGTATATTACCGATGAAATAGGTGATTCCACTATGACAAAATGGCAAATACCAACTGGATTTGATGTAACAGTTATTCCAGCAAATGGTTTCTTGGTTCTTTGGGCAGATAAAGAACCTGAGCAAGGTCCTTTACATGTTAATATTAAACTAAGTGGAGACGGTGAAGATATAGCTTTAACAGATTCTGATGGTGTTACAGTTCTTGACCAACTAACTTATGATGAGCAGACAACAGATATCTCTTATGGTCGTATTCCAGATGGAGCAGATACGTGGGATTATTTTGGTGAGGGGTATGACAGTATGCCATCTCCGGGTGCTGCAAATGGAAGCATTGAACCAGTTGTGATCTTCTTTATCAACGAATTCTTAGCTAGTAATGATACTTGTTTTGCAGATGAACATGGTGACTATGATGATTGGATCGAGATTTATAATGGTGGTAATATCGCCGGTGATATTGGTGGAATGTATTTCACTGATGATCTTGAAGACCTCATGAATTCACAAATCCCAACAACATATCCAGACTCAACAACCATTTATCCCGGTGAATTTTTGATTATTTGGGCAGATAAAGAACCGGAACAGGGCATCTTGCATCTTGATGATGTCAAATTATCCGGTGATGGTGAGCAGATCGGTTTAACTGATGTTGATGGAACTACAATTCTTGATTCATTAACTTTCGGTGTGCAGACTGCTGATATTTCTTACGGTCGTCTTCCGGATGGAACAGATACATGGGAATTCTTTACTGTTCCTACACCTGGTACATCTAACGAATAAGACTAATTAAATTTAAGCAGCAGAAGCAATGCTTCTGCTGCTTTTTTTCTTAATAAGGGAATTAAATGGACATTAATAAATATTTAACATTTGTAATACTATTATTCGTTTTTAACTCATGTAGTTTGGACGAAAGCATTACAGAATCAGAAAATTCATACATTTTAGTTTTAGATTCTGAAATAGAATTAGATTTAGCAGAACCATCCGGACTAACTTATGATCCTAATACTCAAACATTATGGACGGTAAATGATCCACCTAATAACAAAATATATAATATCAGTTTAGATGGTGAATTATTACAAACTCTTGATTTTGTGGGTAATGATCTGG
>JAUVKM010000024.1 GCA_030596265.1 Candidatus Cloacimonadota bacterium | reverse complement strand
AATTGGGTTGGCGAAAAGTTGAATTAGTTTCCAATTCAATATTTGAGGGTATTTCCAAACCTGTGTTTTATGAATCACATCTTGAAGAAGTATTTGGTTTGACTGATGATTTTACAATTATTGCATCAAATTCTAATTGTGATATTCAAGGTTATCAATATAGAAATCTACCTATCTGGGGTGTACAGTTTCACCCTGAAATTACATTTACGTTCGGTCAACAATCTATAAAGAATAAACTTGCCAACTACGAATCAATGAGAAGGTTCTTTAAAAATGAATTGGATAATCCTGAATATATTGAACAAAATTTCAAAATATTTGAAAATTTTATAAATAATTAGAAAAATCTTGAAATGCTGATAAAGAATATAATAACTTGACGATAATTAAGATAACTTCAAAAAAAGTTATTAAAAATACATTCATCCTGATTTTGAAAAATGTAAAAAGAGAGGAGCTTTATGAAAACTTTTCAAACAATTTTTACTATTACTTTTATTGTAATTCTGTTTATTTCCGGTTGTTCAAAAAATCATCCTACATCTTGTAATGTAGATACTGATAATTTAATCGAAATCTCGTTTACAGACGAAAAGGTTATAAATGAAAATAATACGCAAGAATATACTTATATACAGGGAATTACATGGAAAGCACTAATTAAAGAGGAACCATTATTTGCCTATCGAATAACAACATCGAATGGTGAATTACCTGCAAGTATTGTCACAGATTCAAATGGTTGGGTTTATCAAAATGAATCTCAAGAAGAAAGCACAATCTGGACAGACAAAACAGAGTTAGAAATAAGTTTCAATTCTGTTAACGGAGTATTAGAATACATAATTATAGAATTCGAAGTAAAATTCCTGTATGATGATCAGGAAAGTGCAGTTGTATCAGCAAGTTTCTTTGATTTTAGGGAGATTGGAACAGTTCTAACCACATCAGCAGGAGATTGTAACGGGCACACAACAGGAACCGGACTAATTTTCTTAATTAGAGAAAATATTTTGGATATATTTGTTGAGGGGCTTTATGCAGACCATTTCATGTATAGATTGAATATTATCAGTGAAATAGACAGCACATTAATCAGCGAGGGAGAATGGTTTAATTCTTTGAACTGTGAAGATATCAGAAAAGTAGAATTAAATAGTTATACAACTCCTCAGCTTATTCCGAATGAAGAGGGTGAACTCACACAATTTGAAACTTATATTATTACCAGGAGTGGTTTTGCAGATGAAGATAACCCTGCTATAGCCAATTTCAAAGTTCAGGAAGGTTTTTATCCCGGCACAGTAATATATTTCGGCGAAGAGAATAGTATAGCGAATGGAATTTATGCACTTGGAACTCATCATTTTGCAACCTATCTGGATGATGGGATAAACGAATTATTACCTTCAGTTATTACTTCTGATGGTGTCCATATTGCCACGGCATTCTGGTTCAATAGTGAAGAAAACTATACTGCAATTGGAAGTGATGACTTCCAAATTTATATGAAATGGGGTTACAATGGAGAATATGAGGATAACAATCCTCATAGACAAAGATATGAAGTAACTCTTGATGAATTAACCGGGCAACATTATTATTGTGAAGTTGTTGGCTACGATATAAGATTAGATGGCGCACCATATTATTATCCACCGATTCCTGCCACTGGAGAATATCTTCAGATTGATGATGATGGTAAAGAATGGCTCCGGATACCCGCTAACAGTATTATTGGGCAAGAAACAATAGTAACAATTACAAGTTTTGGTGATATACTTGAAAACATGTATGGTGAACACACGTTTGAAGTTCGGGCTATAGACCAGCAGGGAGAAGTAGATGAAACTCCTCACGTGTTTACATTCACAATTGTACAACCAATTCCTAAAGCAGAAAAAGAAGGTGTACTCATCATTGATGACGAATTTGATACACCTCAGTCACCCAGTAATTTATTTGATACTTTTTACGAATATATTATCTCAGATTATGCAACGGAATATGGTTACATTAATAGAGAAATTCTTAAAGAATTCATGTTTTCAAATGGAATGGATGGGCTGCATCATGCTAAATCTATTATTGCACCATCAGAGATACAACAGTATAAAACCATAATTTATCATTCAGATAATGGAGTTGCAGAATTCGAATTTTGGAAGGAATTTGAATCATTTAAAATATATCTTTTACAAGGTGGTAACTTAATATTGAGTAGTGGAGCTACTCTTAAAGAGACACATCATAAGTGTTCTTTAAATACCTTTGATATCTTAGAGGAGTATTTTGGAATTCCAATGAATAATGAAGATGCAATTGGTTATGTATCTACAACTTATATTGATAACCCATTCTTTATCCAAGCAATTTCAGAAGGAAGCTACAATGATATTGATTTGTTATTACCAAGTTTTAATACTGTAATTACTAATCCTAATGCACCCATTTTAAGTGTTAATGGTCTTGGACCTGTAGCTTATTTTAATGATCATGAAGCTGAAATAATCTATAGTTACGGATGTAAAGAAGTAGGTGAAGATCCACCAGGATGTCCATTCCACATTATTCCAACACAAGAAGAATATGATGAATTTAATGGATTACCTATAGCACTGAAATATGAAACTACAAATAATTCATGCTATATATTCGGTTTTCCTCTTGCCTATATGGAGCCAGATCAAGTTAAATCTATGATGACGCAAATTTTATTTGAGATTGATTAATAGGGGGAGATAATGAAAAAAATAACATTTATAATAATTATTTTTATTTCTTTTACGTTTATTTTTGCTGTATCAAATAAGGAGTCTTTCTCTTCAAGAATGATTGATAATTCATTAATACACGATGCAAGTAATATTAGTTTTAGAGTTAGTAATTATGGCATAATAGGATCATCTGAGGATGCATCATGGCCGTCACTGGAATGGCCCATTAATTCAGGGATTGATTATTTATATCAGGGTTCTTTATGGGTAGGAGCCAAGAAAGTAAGAAGAAATGATGATGGCTATCAAATTTACTGGCAGAATTGGCCTCCTGAAAATGATTATGATACTACAACTGAAGTAACTCCGTGGAGAGTTATAGATACGCTGACAACTGTAGGTTGTGATGGGTGGCATCAGATCAATGAACTTTTACCTGCATATAATCCACTAGAAACAAGTTTGGGTTATCAATATTTACAATATAATTTTTTTGATTCTGTTTTAAAGAATGTGGGTAATAGACTGTATTTTGATGACGATGGTGATGGATATATTGATGAAGACCCTCTGGGCAGTCATTTTGATATCGATGATCCTTCTGGAGTTTATTGCTTTACTATTCCTTTTGATGAAGACGGAGATGGGTTAATTGATGAAGATTGTGATTATCCTGGTTTTGAATCTTCAATTGCATATTCCTATGATTATAGTCCTTTTGGAACCGAAGGGCAACGTGATTGGGGCAGTTATAGTGGATCAAATAACCATGTGAAATTGAACATTGCATTGGTACAGGAAATTTATTCCTGGCCTGTTCAATATTTTGCGAACATGATTGTAATAAAAAATATAATATATAATCATTCAACTATCGATACGCTTTTTGATTTCAGTTATGGTTATTATGTTGATGCTGATATCGGACCTCAAGCTTATGGCGGTTCTGCTATTGCACCGGATGATATTAGTAGTTATAACATTGATGAAAATAATTTTGCCTATTCCTATGATGCAGATGGTGATGGAGGTCTTACTCCGGGATATTTAGGTTTAACAATTTTACATCCAAATAATTTGAATGAACAGTGTTGGACGTGGGATGTGAGTTGGGGACCGGATGATTGGCATCCATTTGGGTATGTTTCAACACCTAATGCAACTGCCAATGAAAAATACTGGTTGCTGACTGGTAGGAATCCTGATGTTATGTATGCTGTTAGTCTTAGAGATTATCCTGATTACCAAATTAATAATTATCCTAATGGAATTGACACAAGATTTTTATCTACAGTTTATGGAGATATGCAGGGCTATTCTAATTCCACGTCTAATTCATTGAATCTTGCACCTGAAGAAAGTTATGAATTTTATACCTTGATTTTTATGGGATATTCAGTACAAGAGCTGGAAGATAATTTGATTTTAATGGAAGATTTTATTGATTCTGGATTTGATTATTCCATGTTTAATGGTTTACCCAGTATTCCATATTTATTGGAAGTTCAGGATGCTAATTTTATGGCGGATGCAAATGTTAGATGGAATGTTCTCTCTGCACCCGATGAATTTAGGGTATATTACAAAGAAGCAGATGCACCTGCATATACTTGGGAATATATTGTTGTAGATCATACTTTATCGGAATATACTATCACTGATCTACAGCCTGAAATAGAGTATAAATTCAAAGTAGCTTGTATTTATGATGAAGTATATTTGGAAAGTAGAACATTAACTATTCTTATAACTGAGGAAAATCAGTATATCTGGTCAGGTGATACTAATAATAATGGTTATGTTGATGAAGATGATATTATTCCTATCGGTGTGTATTGGAGAGAGGAAGGAAATGCTCGGGATCAGATTTCATTCAACTGGGCAGAAAATAATTATCCATTAGGTTGGGATGAACCATATGCTCCTTTTGCAGACTGTAACGGAGATGGAGAAGTTAATATTACAGATGTTTTAGGAATTTGTTTAAACTGGAACAACTCACGTTCGGCTGCAATGAGTATCTCTACATTTAATTGGGAAGATTTGGAACAATATCGTGATAATTTCATCGAAATTTATCATTCACTCGGTAGTAGTAATGTTGAACTTCTTTTAAAAAATCGCATAGCACAGCAATTTGATCTACCAATAATTGAAATTATTGAAACTAGTAAACTTGCACATAATTTTCCCAATCCTTTCAATCCATCTACAAGCATCTCATATAGTATAATAGATGATGGGAATGTAGAACTTAACGTTTATAATATCAAGGGTCAGCTTGTTAAAAGGCTATTAAATGAAAATCAGCCTACTGGAAATTACACGGTTATTTGGGATGGCACAGATTTAAATGAACGAAAGGTTAGTAGCGGATTGTACTTTTACAGATTGAGAGTTAATAATAAAATGATTGATACAAAGAAAATGATAATGTTAAAATAGAGGAGTCATAAATGAAACGATTAGCTATATTGATCTTAATTTTTCCGGTATTATTTTTCTCCTGTTCAAAAAGCAGTACTGAACCTGAAACGGATTTAATTCTTTCAATAACTCCTTCCGAGCAAACTGTTGGGATAGATATTGAGACTACTTTTTCAGTCGAGATTGAAAACATTACAGATCTTTTTGCTTTTTCATGTGAAATAGTTTTCGACAGTACGAAAGTTACTTTGCCTGAAAGTGCTGTAACTATTGGTTCTTTCTGGTCAGCAGATTACATTTCAATAAGCGTGAATGATGATGACAGGTTGAATGTTGCTATTGGTTTGGAACAAACTTCTGGGGATGACGGACTTGATGGTACCGGTGTTTTGTTTGACTTTAAAATAAAAGGAATTCAAATCGGTACAAGTGCCTTAACATTCGAGAATTTGTCACTAATTAATGAAGAAGGTGATCCTGTTGACGAATTTGATGATATCACATTAAATAATGGATTACTAATTATTCAGTAGATGTTAAGTATAATGTTATTGTTTCAAAGATTTTTTTTAAATACATTTGTATTTAATAATTTCTTTCTTCGTCATTATTAGCTAAAATTTTGCAGAATCCTTTTAATAAAAATTAATTAAGGAGTTATTATATGAAAAAAAAGTATTTAGTTCTATTAATCGCGATTTTGATAGTTACTTACGGTTGTGACATTTTCAATACCAATTTTGATGATATGGAAGATGCAAGAATGTATGAAGCAAAAGATTTAACAGATGCTCCAATTCCAGACGTTTTAAAGATTATGACCTGGAATATTAAATTTGGAGGAGCCCGTATAGATTTCTTCTTCGATGGTTGGGGAGATGAAGTTCTAATGGATGAAGATGTTGTTATTGAGAACACACAAAATATTGCAGATTACATAAACGATTTTCAACCTGATATTATCTTGCTGCAGGAATTGGATATCGATAGTAAACGCAGTGCTTATGTAGATCAAATGCAATTTATTCTAGATGCTACTGAATTAAATTATGGAGCTTATGCATCTCAATGGAAAGCGGATTTTGTCCCAAGTGATGGTCTAGGTAGAATGAATTCCGGTAATGCTATAATGAGTCGTTGGGAAATTACCGATGCTATCAGGATTGCACTTCCGCTTATTGACCAAGATGGCTTAACACAATATTTTTATCTTCGCAGGAATATTCTGAAAACTAAGATACAAATTGGTGACAATGAATTACAAGTTCTCAATATTCATGCTGCTGCATATTCCAAAGATGGAACAAAGAAAGAGCAGATAGATATTTTTAAAGGTGAGTTAGATGATCTGAATACAGAAGGGTTGCTCTTTGTAGCAGGAGGAGACTTCAATGCAATCCCACCAAATTCTGTTAATTGGCTGGAAGAGGGTTTCCCGGATCGTCCTGACGATCTAGGTGAAGATTACGAAGTGGAAGATTATGATCTCACTGACATGATTGAATTCTATGCCGATTATCATCCTGATCTCTCTCCTGATGATTATATTCTTTATGAAGAGATAAATGATTATTTCAGTCCGTATTATACTCATTCTATTTATATAGATTTGGATGAAGGAATTGATTGGAATCGAAAGTTGGATTACCTGTTCACAAATTATGAAACAGGTTGGATAGCTAACTTAGATTCTACCCATCAGGATACAAGACAACTTTCTGATCATTGCCCTGTAACCGTGGAACTGGAGTGGTAAAATGAAAAAATTAATAATACTATTAATAATCAGTTTTGTTAGTTTATCATTGTCAGCAGAAACTGCTATCTGGTCAAAAGGAACAACGGATGTTTTACCTCAGGGAAGATGGGAAGTTGGAATTTTTCAACCGCTCAGTTATGGATTGAATGAAACAACAGAAATCTCAACATTTGCTCTTGCAGATCTTGTTATGCCGAACATAACCCTGAAAAAATTCTGGAAAGATATGGAAGGTTGGAAGTTTGCTTCCCAACATAGTCTTATTTATCCTTCCATTCTATTAAATGTAATTGCTAAAGAGGGTGCTCTTGGCATTCTACCTGATAATTCGGTAATCCCACAAATATTTGTTTTAAGTAATCAATTCATGCTTTCATATCGTTATAATGAATATCTTAATATAATTCCTAAAATCGGATTTTCGGTTGCACTGGTAAGTGGAGATAGCGATTTTCCCACGATTGATATGCCTTTTATCTATAATCGAACATCCATATATCACGAAAATGCAATGTTCAATATCGGATTAGATGTAAGAGGAAATATCACACCTAAATTTGAATATTTGGTCGATATTGATAAATTCATTATGGATAAGGAATATTGTGAATATTCATATGAACATAAAGCACTTGTTATTTGGAAGATAAATCGTAGATTTGCGCTTTCAGGTGGTTATAAACTCAGTTATTCCGATTACCCATCACGATTGCAGAAAAGTACGAATATCATCCCGTTGATAGATTTGCAGGTAGGTTTTAAGTAATACTCAATCCTTCCGAAGGTTATTAGATTTTCATTATTTCTCAACTTTCGGAAGGTTAATTAAATAACATAATTACGAACCTGATTACTTGTAATGATAATGACTATTTTTTAAACTATTTGGCTCAAAATTTGCATAATAATTATAAATAAAAAAGTAAAGGATTATAATATGAAAAAAATACTTATCATTTTATTTATTATTTCAGCAATTTATTTAAATGCCAGCATAATTGAAAAAACTTATCATTTTGGTAATTACAAAATTTCTGAAACTTCGGGCTATCAAATAATTGATTTTGAAAATGCACAACAAGAAGCAAGAATTGGTGAACCGGTTCTTCCATACATTTCAGTTTCACTCATACTTCCTCCCGGAGAGATTGCAGAATCAATTGAGATAACTGGAAGTAACGAAAAACAAATTCCCGGTACTTACCTTTTATATCCCAAACAGCAGGTGAGACCAGTTTCAATGCCAAGATCGAATGAATTTGTTAAAGACAACATACTTTACAATTCTTTAGAAATTTATCCTCAAAAACAAAACGGTGAATTGATAACACAGTTTTTGCATGGTTACTCGATTGCGCTTAATACATTCACGCCTGTAATGTATATTCCTGCTGAGGGAACACTTTCTTATTATGAAGAAGTGAAAATCATAATTCATACAAAAAACGATGTTAAAGCACAAAATGCATTGGAAAATTTACATTCAAATGAAAAAGTGTTATCGAGAGTAAAACGAATTGCCCAGAACTCGGAATTGATAAGTCACTATCCAATTATTCAATCTCGCGAAGGTGAATATCAGTTGCTTATTATAACTCCATCCCAATTTGAGGATGATTTTGATGAAATGTGTGAAGTCTATCTTAAGCAGGGAATGATCTCAGAAGTTATGGCTGTTGAAGATATTTATTCTTCAATGCCGGGGCAGGATCATCAGGAAATGATCAGGAATTACATCATTCAGGAATATCAAGATCATGAGATTGAGTATGTCTTACTTGCCGGTGATGTGGAACACATTCCATATCGCGGATTTTATTGTACAGTCGATTCAGGTGGTGGCTATGAAGATTATGGTATTCCTTCTGATCTTTATTATTCTGCTCTTGATGGAAATTGGAACGACGATGGAGATAATAGATGGGGTGAAATTGGTGAAGATGACCTTTTACCTGAAGTTGCAGTTGCCAGATTTTCATTCAGTAGTATAACTGATCTTAATAATATGTTAAACAAAACAATTTCCTACCAAACACAACCTGTACTCGGTGAACTTCGTGATCCGCTAATGGCAGGAGAACATTTATATAACAATCCTATAACATGGGGAGCGGATTATCTGGATCTTTTAGTTGGAAATTGGGATGCTAATGGATATGAAACTACTGGTATACCAGAAGATCACAATATCACAACATTGTATGACAGAGATGTAGGATACTGGTTTGGTTCACAATTAATAGCTGAGATAAACGAAGGACATTCTTTCATTCATCATGTAGGACATGCAAACTATGAATATGCAATGAGATTGAATAATTCTGATATCACAAATGCCAATTTTAATATGGTGAACGGTGTTAATCATAACTATACATTTGTTTATACACATGGTTGTAATTGCGGTTCTTTTGACCATAATGACGGCATTGGTGAAAGGATGATAAACATAGAGAATTTCTTGGTAGCTTTTGTAGGGAATTCCCGTTATGGATGGTTTAATGAGGGGCAAACTGAAGGACCTTCAGCCCATATACATCGTGAATTTACAGATGCACTTTATACAGATAAATATCATCGTATCGGCAGAGCACATATGGAATCAAAAACAGCAACAGCTCCGTGGGTAACAGCACCTGGGCAATATGAAGAAGGTGCTATTCGCTGGTGTTTTTACGATTGTAATGTTTTGGGTGGAAGTGCGCTTCCTATCTGGACGGATGAACCTATTGAGATAGTTGCAACATATTCAACTGTGATCCCTTTGGGTTCTTCTAATTTCACTGTTCAGTTACAAAATAATGGAAACCCAATTGAAAATATGCAATGTACAATTTTGCAAAATGGTGAATTGATAGGAACTGTTGCAACAAATGCTTCGGGTAATGCTATAATAACATTTGATGCAGGTTCTATTATTCAAGGTGATGCAGAATTATATTTAAGTGGATATAATCGTCCGACAGAAATGCATCAACTGCAAGTTGTTCCTGCAGGTTATTTTGTTACTGTTTCCGGTCATTCATTAATTTCAGGAAATGATAATGTAATAGAGTTTGGTGAGAATACTTTATTGAGTTTAACACTTGAAGAGATTGGGAATATCGGGGATATCCATAATGTGTTTGTAGAAATATCTTCTTCTGATAATTATATTGTGATTAATGATAATACAGAAAATGCTGGAACCATTTCAAGTGGAGGGACAGTTGATCTTGTTGATGCTTTCGATTTTGATGTTGATAATGATATCCCAAATGAGCATTCAATTGAAATAAATATTGCAATAACTTCTGATGAAGGTGATTGGGATTCGCAGATTTTTCTGGTAGGATATGCAGCTGAATTAGAATTGATAGAAATTGAAGTTATAGATGGAAATAATAATGCTCTTGATCCGGGAGAAATTGCTGAACTTGCAGTTGAAATACACAATCTCGGTGAAGCAGACCTATACAATTTAATTTCTTCTATTACTTCTACTAATCCTGACATTACAATTACAAACTTGCCAAATCTTTTAGATTCCCTAAATGCCGATGGAACAGAAAATATTGTAGTCTGTTCCGTTGAAGTTAGTGAAAATGCGCAATCCGGTGATATAATTGATTTTAACTTGGAGATTATTGCAGATAATGAATTCAGTTTCTCAGAGAGTTTTACTTTGGTTATCGAAGGAGAAGTTGCAGCAGATGGAGAATTAATTCCGAATGTAACAAAACTCATTGGTAACTATCCAAATCCATTTAATCCCGAAACAACGATCTCCTTTTCTCTAACCACAGAGAGCACGGAGAACACAGAGATAAATATTTTTAACATTAGGGGACAGAAGATAAAACAATTAGAAGTTCGTGATGCAAAATTAGGAATTAATAAAATTATTTGGGATGGAAAAAATGATAACAACCAAATAGTAGCATCGGGAATATATTTTTATCAATTAAATGTTGATGATAAAGTTATTGCTTCAAAGAAGTGTTTGCTGTTGAAGTAAAATGAACAATAATGTTGCACGTTCATTCCTGAACGTGTTTGTTGTTGAAGTAGCGTAGCACGTTCACTCTTGAACGTGTATGCTCAGACATGAGTGTTTAAGTTACGTCGAATCTTGAATGTGTTTGCTTTTGAAATTATATGAAAATCTTGACTAATATTATTTATTCTTGATTTTCAACTTTAGGAATTAATTATTCAAGAAATTCTCTTCTTCGTTATAACATAAAAATATTTTATTTGTTTATGAATGCTAATCGTTTCCCAACATACCGGAGCATTATTATGAAAAAAAACTTATTAATTACAGTTCTAATTTTAACTTACAGTCTTACTTATGCACAAATCCAATGGCAGGATGATGGAGTTCCAGTCCGGCAAGGAGAAAATATAGTATGGAATCAAACTTCTGTAGCTTGTGAAGATAATACTTTTGTCTCAATTTGGACTGATACTCGTAATGGAATCCGTGGAGTTTATGCTCAAAAAGTAAATGAAAACGGTAATTCATTATGGGATGAAAACGGATTGATGGTCAGTAATGAATCAAACCGTCAAGAATATCCAGTTATTATCGAAACCGGAAATGGAAATGTAATTATTGCTTGGGTTGATTTCCGAAACGAAGATTTGGGTGATATTTATGCACAAAAAATATCCAGTGATGGAGTATTACAATGGGCAGAAGAAGGTGTTCCACTCTGCTTATCTGAAGATTATCAATTGTCACTAAATATTGTATCCGATGATAATGGTGGAGCTTTTGTAATTTGGCTAGATGGAAGAAATGTTGGAGGATCTGATATTTTTGGAACCCATATTAATGCAGATGGGAATATCGTTACCGGTTGGTGTTATGATGGTAATCCAATTATCAGCATAACTGGAAGTCAGGTTCACCACACAATCTGGAAAGATGGATCAAATGGTGCAATTGTCGCATGGTGTGACGAAAGAGATCCATATGATCCAGATATTTATATGCAGCGTATTGCTTCAAACGGAGATCTACTATGGGATGAGAACGGCAACTTATTAACAGGAGCTGTTGGACCACAGGACACACCAAAGATCACACCCGATGGAACAGGGAACTTCATATTCACATGGCGTGATAGAGAAACAGATTATTTTGGTGACATCAGAGCACAAAGAGTTGATTTGAATGGTAATTTACTTTGGACTAATGAAGTAGATGTATATGTTGGTGATGGTATTCAACGGAATGCTAGAATTACAAAAACATCTGACAGCGGAGCTATTATTGTATGGGAAGACGGCAGAAATGAAATGAGTGAAAATTATAAAGATTTATATGCACAAAAACTTGATATTAACGGCAATTTACAATGGGATCCATCAGGTATTGAAATTGCTCAGGCAATGTATGATCAAATAAATCCTCGTATTAACAGTGATGATAATGGCGGAGCCTGGATCATCTGGGAAGATGGTAGAGTTAGCAACCATCCTCATGAAGACATTTATATTCAGCATGTAAATTCTAGCGGAATGTTTGAATTACAAGTAAACGGTTTTAATGTATGCTCCGCAGATGGTTGGCAATTCTCGCCTCTTGTAAAACTCTCTGAGGATAGGATATTCTGTGTTTGGGGAGATAGAAGAACTGATTCAACCGAGTTGTATGTTCAATTACTGGATACTTATGGAAACACAATTTTAGAAGAAGATGGTGAAGAAATGTACACTGGTCTTTCAGGTTCAGTCATTGATTATCAAATGCTTCAAAATGCAGATAATCCCATAATTATTTGGTCAGAAAAAAGAAACAATAATAACTATCGAATTTTTCTTCAAATTTTAAATAGTGATGGTTCTAACATTTTTGAAGAAAATGGAATTCCGATTACATCTAATTCTGATTTTTATCTTTTTGATTTTAATGCTGTTTATGGTGAGAATTCAGAAAATATCGCTCTTGTTTGGGCTGAGAATAGACTAGGATATCAACAGATATTTGCTCAAGGAATCGACACCGAGGGTAATTTACTCTGGGCGGATAGTACCGGAATTTGTCTGACACCATTAAATTTTGAAACAATAAATCCAAGGATCTCTTTGATTGATAATACCGGGAATGATGAGTATTACATTGGTTGGGAAGATTTTTCTGATTTTATGGATTCACGTATAACTGGTCAGAAAATTGTAGATGGCAATTTAGAATGGGGAACAGAAGGTAAGATAATCGTTGATAGAGATGGTAATGATAAATTAACTGATGTCGTAGATAATTATTTTATTTGGCAAAGTGTTGGATATAATCAAAATGTATTTTGTTTAATGGTAGATGAAAATGGAGATCCTGCTCCTGGGTGGTCAGAAGATGGATTGGAAGTATGTATTGAAGATGGTACACAACGGCAACCTCGTGGCATCATTATTCCGCAAGGATTGCTTGTATTGTGGGAAGATTTTCGCAATGGTGATGTTGATATTTACGGACAGATCGTAACTCCTGATGGAAATATTCTTTGGCAGGAAAATGGTTTACCTCTGGTTACTCAAGAATATGATCAGGATAATTTCAAATTTTTATTTGATGATGAATTGTACATTGTTTGGGAAGATTTCCGTTCAGGTACTAACTACGAAATTTATACTCAACAATTTGATCTGGATGGAAACGAACTCTGGCAAGAGGGAGGTATTCTGGTTACTGAAGCATCTAATAATGGATATTACCATCCTGATTTAGTTAAGGTTGGAAACAAAATTATTATTGTATGGGAAAATTGGAATGATTATGATGATCTAAATATCTGCTCCCAACTTGTGGATGAAAACGGAGAATTATTATGGCAACAACAAGGCATAATAATTTGTGATGAGATTATGGATCAAAGAGAGCCTATAATTGTATCAAATGGTGATGATGATGTCTATATTGCTTGGAATGACGGCAGATCTACGATTATGGGATATGAAGGTTTAGTTTCAATTCCAGGTATCTATGCTCAAAAGTTGCATTTAGAGCCAACTTCCGTAGATGATGAATTAATAAACCCAATTGAGATTCTTTCTAATTA